>CAMTWQ010000024.1:0-11342 GCA_947085465.1 uncultured Alphaproteobacteria bacterium | reverse complement strand
CGCCAGCGCGCCCGCAGCGGTAAAAAACGCGGTTGCGAAATCGAGGCCAAACGGCACCAGCAGCACGCCCAGAATTATGCATGTCATCGCATACAGAAAGAAAAATCCCGTCACCGCGCTGGAGGCGGCGGCCGGCAGCGGCCGGGAATTATATTGCGCCTTGAACACACCGCTTGTGTGCACGACACGCTTTATCTGGAATTTGCTGGCCGCCAGCAGCAATTGCAGGCGGAAGATTTTCAGTCCCGACGACGCCGATCCCGTACAGCCGCCAAGCAGAACAAGAAACATCGCCAGCGCGACGGCGAACGGCCCCCACATGGCGTAATCCGCGCTGATAAAACCGGTACCGCTGATCAGCGCGCTGACATTAAACGCCGCATGGCGAAACGCTGTCCAGGCGGGATTAATCCCGCGTATCCATTGATACAGTGTCAGCGCCAGCATGGCCATGACGGCAATCAGCAAAAACGCGCGCACCTGGCTGTCGCGCCACAGGCCACGCACATTGCCGCGCAACGCCGCCCACAGCAATGTGAACGGCATTGCCGCCAGCAGCATGAAGGGAATCGCGGCGCCCTCGATCCAGAGGCTGTTCCAATGAATGAACGAGCTGTCCGAGGTCGAGAAACCGCCAGCCGAGATGGTGGCCATCGCATTTACCCCTGCCTCAAATGGCGTCATGCCGGCAAGCCAGAACGCCACCGCGCAGAGGATCGAAAGCAAACCGTAGAGGGCGCCGATGGCGCCTGTGATCTGGCCAACCCGCGGCATAATTTTCCATTCCCCGCCCGCGTTATAGTGAAACAACTGCATGCCGCCGATCCGCAGCATCGGGAAAATCGCGACTGCGGTCACGATAATGCCGATGCCGCCAAGCCATTGCAGCAGGCCGCGCCATAGCAGCAGGCCGCGCGGCGCGCCGTCAAGCCCGGTCATCACAGTGGCGCCGGTCGTCGTTAGCCCCGACATGCTTTCAAAAAATGCGGCAGTAAACCCCAGCCCCGGCCTTGCCAGGATAAACGGCAGCGCGCCGGACAGCGCCAGCACGACGCCGCCCAGGGAAGTAAGCAAAAACGCCTGCCGCAAATTGATCCCGGCCGCAACAGACGGGCCACGGCCGGCAAAGGCGAGGCTGACGCCAATAAAAAAAGTGATGACTGCTGAAATCAGAAACGCCTGCCAGTTGCGATGCCCGTCGCTGAGATCGAACATTGCGGGCAGCAGCATCGCCACGCCAAACGCGGCAAGAATCGAACCGATAATAAAGGCAAGCGGCCGCAGATCAAACATTCAGTGTCTACAGACAAACCATATTCAATGCCGCACAGCAGACTGGTGCGGGCTGTCGAGCGAGAATGTTGGAATAATCACATCAAACTTTTCCCCGTCCTGTGTAACCATCTGATAGGCGCCGCCCATGAAACCCGTCGGTGTCGGCAGCGGCGTGCCGCTGGTGTACTCAAAGCTCTGGCCCGGCGCCAGCACCGGCTGTTCGCCCACTACGCCCTCGCCGCGCACCTCCTGCACCCTTCCCGCCGCATCGGTGATGCGCCAGTAGCGGGTGCGCAGTTGCACCGTCTGCACACCGCGATTGCGGATCACGATGCGATAGGCCCACAAATAACGGTTCTGCTCCGGGTCTGACTGATCGGCCAGATAGAACGGCTCGGCCGCCACCAAAATATCGCGCGTCATCGCCTCGTACATGGCCGTATTCCTTTGTTTGCCTAGAGCCATTTTTTCTGGTCTCATTGAACCACCTGGTTCAATGAGACCAGAAAAAATGGCTCTAAATTTTCAGGTAGACCATGTTTTACTGATCAGACGGGATCGCCAAGGGCGATTCCGTCTGATCAGAACATGGTCTAGGCTCTGGCTAATCCTAACATAACCGGCTGGGGCGCGATGCAGAAATCAGCCGCGCGCCACCGCCGCCGCGCTGGCCAGATCGGCTTCGATATCCTGCATGTCCTCAAGCCCGGCCGAAAGGCGCAGACACCCATCACCGATGCCAAGCTCGGCGCGGGCCTCGGCGCTCAACCGCTGATGCGTGGTGGTGGCGGGATGAGTTATCAGGCTTTTGGCGTCGCCAAGATTGTTGCTGATCTTCACCAGTTGCAGGGCATTGAGATAACGGAACGCCGCCGCTTTTCCCCCTTCAATATCAAAAGCGATGATGTTGCCGCCCATCTGCATCTGCGACATCGCCAGCCGGTGTTGCGGGTGATCGGGCCGTTCAGGATACAGCACATTCGCAATGCCGGGAAGCCGTGACAGAAATTCCGCAATGCGCGCGCCATTGCGCGAATGTTCGCGCACCCGCAGCTCCAGCGTCTCCAGCGATTTCAGCATCACCCAGGCATTGAACGGCGACATGGCCGGACCCAGATGCCGCAACAGCGGCTTTACCTCATCCTCGATATATGACTTCGAGCCCAGAATGACGCCGCCAAGACAGCGGCCCTGGCCGTCAATATGTTTGGTCGCCGAGTACACCACCACGTCGGCGCCAAATTCCAGCGGCCGCTGCAGCACCGGGGTGGCAAATACATTGTCGACGATCAGCCGCGCGCCGGCGGCGTGCGCAATATCCGCAACGCCGCGTATATCACTTACCTGCAGATTTGGATTGGTGGGCGATTCAAGAAACAGCGCCTTCGTATTGGGCCGGACGCTTGCTGCCCATTGCGCCAGATCGCGCCCGTCGACCAATGTTGACTGCACGCCAAAGCGCGGCAGCATTTCCTCGACAATGTAGCGGCACGAGCCAAACAGCGCCCTGGCGCCAAGCACATGATCGCCTGTCCGCAGCATCGCCAGCAGCGAACTGGACACCGCCGCCATGCCGGTCGCCGTCGCCCACGCCGCCTCGGCCCCCTCAAGCGCCGCCATGCGTTGCTCGAACATGCCCACGGTCGGATTGGAAAACCGGCTATAAATAAAGCCGTCATCCTCGCCCTTGAAGCGCGCCGCCGCCTGCTCGGCCGTGTCGTAAACATAGCCCGAAGTGAGAAACAGCGCCTCGGAGGTTTCGCCAAACTGCGAGCGGACCGTGCCGCCATGCACCGCCTGGGTGCGCGGCCGCCACTGTGTAGAAGTTTTTTTAGATGGGGTATCAGGCATTGATTTCTCTCACAAAAAAGCCCCGGCCTAAGGCACGGGGCTATCTCACACCCCAGCCATTTTAGCGAATTAATTTAACGTGGCCGCAAGCCGGCCGGCACAAATCGCCACGCGGCTTTGGGATAAGCCTGTGGCGCGCATGGGTCAACACTAATTTTACGCCTTGACGCTGCACGAGGCGCCGCCCAGTACGCAGAATTTGGCGCAATGCGGATGGTTAAGCGTGACCGGGCCGCTGGCGGCGGCCAGGGTTTCGCCCATCTCGAAGCGCGCGTCATACGGCAGCAGGGTGCAGGCAACGATGACGGGCAGCGCCCGGCCCTTGCGTTTCACCACCATGCGGCTACTGGCGCACATCACATCTTCGGGGCTTTTGTTCAGAATGCCCCAGCAGGCGGTGGTGATTTCCGGCACGTCGGCCCGTGCGTCCATTTCCGGAAACAGCACCAGTTGCACCAGGTTATGCGCATCAATAGGAATAGTATGTTCCGCGAACAGGGATGCGTAGCCCGCCCGCGCGGTTGCCATATCTTCATCCCAGCACAGGCGCCCGGCTACATGCACTGAAAATCCGTGAACGGATAAATATTTCAACCCGCCCATTGCGGCGTCCCATGTTCCCGCGCCGCGCTCGGACTCAAACAGGGCCTTTGTGTAATGATCAATGCTAACGCGCAGGGTAAGTTTTTCGCCGAAGCGTTTATGCAACGCCAGCAGTCCAGGCGAAATTTTAGGACGCCGCATCGGCTGCATGGCGTTGGTCAGCACCAGAACCTTAAAACCGCGCGCCAGGCATTTCTCCAGCATGGGTAAGATTTCGGGATTCATGAACGGCTCGCCGCCAGTAAATCCGATCTGCGTGGTTGGCAGGTTTGTATCGCGAATTTCATCCAGATACTGCGTGACCTCGGCGGCAGTGAGATAAGCAAGCCGGTCATTGACGGGCGAGGATTCAATATAGCAATGCGCGCAGGTGATATTGCACAGCGTGCCGGTGTTAAACCACAGGGTTTCCAGCGCCCGCAAGCCAACTTTTGCCCGGGCCTGGCCATCAAGGGTCTGATGCGGGTTTTTAAATTTCTCGGGGTTGAGCCGGGTTAGCGCCATGGCGCAGTCTAGCTGTTTTTTTCCGTTCACGGCCATGCTAGATTGTATCAGAGCCTTCCCCGGTCAGGTTGAACCAACCTGACCGGACAGGGAAGGCTCTATTTGAATGTGTTAGACCATTTTTATCCTGATCAGATTGGTCCAATCTGATCAGGAAATGGTCTAAGGCGGGTGTAGCTCAATGGCAGAGCAGAAGCTTCCCAAGCTTACGACGAGGGTTCGATTCCCTTCACCCGCTCCAATAAAATCAATATCTTATGCGTTCGCTCAGATTTATATAGCATTTTTTGTGACAAAATGTGACACTCAACCCAATTACAGGGTGTCGCATGGCTACAATCTGGAAGCGCGGACCCCATCAGTTTTGCGTTCGAGTCCGGCGCAATGGCGTCTCCGAAACAAAGACTTTCGAGACGCGGCGCGGGGCTGCTGACTGGGCCCGCATCATAGAAGGCAAGGTCACCGGCGAGGAAACCCTCGACGTTAGCAAAGCGCGTGACATGACGCTCTCGCACGCCCTTGAATGGTACGAAAAGATCATAGTTCCAAATACCCCGAGATCAGCGAAGGGCAAGCTAACTCAGGTGGCCTACTGGAAAGCGAGCAGGTTCGCCAGTTGGTCGCTGGTCTCACTGCATCCGTGGGACCTGATTGACTGGCGCCGGGAGGTCCTGGACGAAGACAATGCCGAAGATGGCGGGCAGGCCGGTCCAGATGCCGCTTTCGCAGCGCAGACATGTGTGCATCGGCTTAATCTGATCTCACACCTTTATGGTCAGTGGTCACTGATTCACAAGGTTCCCCTCGAAAACCCCGTCGTACGCGGCGTACGGCCATCACTCGATAATGGGCGGGGCCGCCGGCTTGATCCGCATCCTGATGAAGATGGTAATACTGAAGAGGACAGGCTCTATAGGGCTTGCGATGCGTCAAACTCGAAGTGGCTGGGAGCCGCAGTGCGTATCGCGATAGAAACCTCTATGCGGCAGGCGGAGCTTGCTGGCCTGACCTGGGACCGCGTTGAGTTGAAGGGGCCGCATCCCCACGCCGATTTACCAAGAACCAAGAATGACCGGCCGCGGCGCGTTCCGCTGAGCACGAGAGCCGTTAAGGCGTTCCGTTCTCTGCTCCCGAAGGGCGTCACCGCCATCGGGAAGCAAAAAGTTCTGCTGATCGAAACACCGCGCGCAATCGGACACGCATTCCGGGCCTCGGTGAAGGAAGAGAAGTTTCCTGATCTTCGCTGGCACGACCTCCGGCATGAAGCTATCAGCCGGTTATTTGAGAATACTGATCTTCGCGATCATGAGATCATGGCCATTTCCGGCCATCTTTCGACCGAGATGTTAAAGAGATACAGCCATCTCCGGTCTCACAGATTAGCGGGCAGGTTGGGGTAGGTACGTGGGATAAAACCTCAGATTTTGGATGGAAGCATGTCTTTTTTTGCAAACAATAGTCCAACTTCAACTCACGAAGATTTCAGGAAAACAGATCAAGCCTTTACAGCTTCCTTATCGAACTGCAGTTGCCTCGCATCGCATCCTTACTGATAGGGCGGTATCTGTTGCATGCACTGTTGTTAGCAGTGTTAACCGGAAAATATCAGGAGAGCATGATGAATAAGGAACAGGTTGAAGGCAAGTTCGATCAACTCAAAGGCAAATTGAAGCAGACCTGGGGCAAGCTCACCGACAACGACATCACGCTGTATGACGGCAAGCGCGAACAGTTTTTAGGCAAGCTGAAAGAACATTACGGCCTTGCCAAGGAAGATGCCGAATTGAAAATCAAGGCGATAGAAGATTCCTGGAAAGCCATGGACACGCAAAAGCATGCCTAGTTCGTAGATAATCAGCTCACCCTTCCTGCCCGTCCGGCGTTCCTTCCTGCGTTGGACGGATGTTTAACTTATCACCCCGCGCCACCCCTGCGCCGGGTGATTTTTTTTGCGTGTGCGCAATAGGCAGCCATCCTTACGCAAAAAATATAAGCCGATGATTTTCCTGCATCGCATCCTTACGCCGCAAAATTTAGCCTTCGTATGTTGCGAGGCTTCTTCATAGAAGGAGACGGTTCAACATTAATCACCAAGGAGAAAATAATGTTTAAAAAAGCAATGCTCGGCACAGTCGGCATACTCATCGCCACTGGCATGGCCGCAACGGGCGCTAATGCGTTACTGATTGATGATTTCAGTACACCTCTCACCACAGATGGAAGCATTATCATACTTGTCGGAGCTGGCTCTGCGTTTGACCGTTCGTCAGGATCGGGCATTCTCGGCGGCGACCGTGAACTGACATTGGTCAATAGCGGCCCCGCCGGCAATGTTGTCTCGGCTAACGCAATTGGCGGCAGTTTTCAGCATAATAACGGCAGTGGTGCGGGCACCTCCTTGCTGCGCTGGGATGGTACGGGCGGCGGCGATGGCCTTGATTTTGGCCTTGGTAACGTCGATCTGACTGAGGGCGGGTTCAATGATTCCGTTCAAATCAATGTACTCAGTGCTGATTTAACGGGCTCCACAGTGTCCATGACCTTTTATACCGATATCGACAGCTCCTCGACCGTTGGCGTTAACATACCCACTGGTGCTTCGACCCATTTCTTTCTGTTGTCGGATATCCTTGCTTCGCTGGTTATTGGTTCTGACGGCGGCGTAAATCTGCTTAATGTCAACGCCATTGATCTGTTTGCCAATGGCGGGCCAGGCTTCGATCTCTCCATGGACTTTATCCAGACCACACTGGATGTGTCGGAAAATGTACCGGAACCAGCCTCAATGGCGCTGCTTGGTGCAGGTTTGATGGGTCTCACCGGATTGGCGCGACGCCGGAAAGCATAGCCGCAGGCGTTGAATTAGAGAAGTGGCGGCCTTTTGGGTCGCCATTTTCTTTTGTGAGGACAAACATCTTTACGCAAAAAATATGCGCGGATGGATTTCCAGCATCGCATCCTTACGCCGCAAAATTTAGACTCTGGCTATGGTTATCGCTTTGTAGAGCAAATATGTGATGTAGCATCCCCTTCTCACCCCCTAACCGACAGTTGTGTGACGAACGTCACCTTGACAGAAGGTGAGGGGGGGAATGGCCTTAATGAAGCGTTAAAAGCAATCGTGGCGTTGGTTTACAGGCTACGTGAATAACTCGTTGACAGCATGGCATAAATTTTAAGCGGGAATCCTCCCGCAGACAGGCTTTTTAACCTAAGAGGCTCATCATGTTTGATTTGATTAAAATGGCGGCTGTTGCCACCCTGGGGTTAAGCGCCCTGTCTGCACCGGCATTGGCGGTACCAATACTGGGTTCGGATTTGGCGAGCTTTGCGGTGCTGGGCGCTGCGGGGGTGACCAATGTCGCCACCAGCACCATCGGCGGAAATCTGGGTTCCGCCCCGAACCCCTCGGTCGACGGAGGGTATGTTTTCTCATCTGGATCGTTACAGGCAAATACCACGTTGGCGCAGAATGCCCAGATACAGCTCGACGCTGCGATCCTCGCTTTGAACGGCATGGGACCCGGTCTCACAATTGGTGCGGACCTCACCGGCACGATCCTTCCGGGCGTCTATTCGGTTCCCGCTGCGGCAACGAATTTGTCTGGAGCGCTTATTCTCGATGGCGGCGGCAGTAACACCGCGGTGTGGGTTTTCCTATTTGATAGCTCGTTCATCACCTCGACCACCTCGACAGTTAGCGTGCAAAATGTAGGCGACGGCGCCGGTGTCGGGCTGTACTGGAATGTGGGCAGCGCCGCGACCCTTAACGGCCCTACCTTCGCAGGAAATGTCCTTGCGAATACCCTCATCAGCAGTGACGGCAATTTAACCATATCTTGCGGCAGGCTGTTGTCGGCCACCTCACAAGTGACATTGATTCAGGACAATATCTCCATCACCGGCTGTGCCAATAGCAGCGGCGGTTATGACCAAGGCGCCGATATTGGGTCTGGTGGCCAGGCCGTGCCAGAACCCGGTACGGCTCTGCTTTTTGGCGCCGGGCTGGCGGGTCTGTTTCGCTTTAGAAAAAAGTTCTCTGCCGCCGCTTAAAGGCTTGTCCGCAAGGAGGCTGCTCATGCACAAAGACATGCAAGGGATGTAAGCCGTGATGCGAAATGCAAATCTGTTGCGAAGTTTCCTGGTGTCATTCGCGCTGGCCACGACACTCGCTGGTTGCGCGGCCATATCCGGGCGCGAAACGGCTGGCGAATATGTTGATGATGTAACCATCACCACCAAGGTGAAGGCCTCAATCATTAACGATCTGGGAATGAAGGAGATCGGTGTCGAAACCATGCAGAATGTTGTTCAATTGAGCGGCTTCGTCGACTCGCAAGGTGTCAAGGACAAGGCCGGCAGTATTGCCCGCAACACATCCGGCGTTAAGGAAGTCAAGAACAACCTTGTCGTCCGCTAACAGCGCGCAGGAGAACTGACATGGAAATGAACCGGATACTCGGCGAACCCGCATCGCATCTTTACTGATACATCAGCATTTATTGCACACGCCGTCATTGGCGGCGCTCACCTATAAATATCAGGAGAATTCAATGAATAAAGAACAGGTAGAAGGCAAGTTCGATCAACTCAAAGGCAAATTGAAGCAGACCTGGGGCAAGCTCACCGACAACGACATCACGTTGTATGACGGCAAGCGCGAACAATTTTTAGGCAAGCTGAAGCAACATTACGGCCTTGCCAAGCAAGATGCGGAAGTAAAAATCAAAGCGCTTGAAGATGCCTGGAAGTCCGTTAATAAGAATATACCGGCATAATTCACAGATACACAGCATGCCTTTCCGGCCGTCCGGCGTCAGCCCCCTGCACCGGACGGATGTTTAACTTATCGCCTGGCGCCACCCCCGCGCCGGGCGATTTTTTATGTGGACGGCAACAAGCAAGCTTCCTTACGCAAAAAATATGCGCAAATGGTTTTCCTGCATCGCATGTTTACGCCGCAAAATTTACCCTCTGATTATAGTGATCGCGCTTCGCTGATCGCATAAGCGGGGAGTTTTACAAATGAACCCAGCCAGAACATACCGGCGTCGCACCGCCCTGCTAGCCAACAGCCTTACGTTAGCGGCGCTTCTGTGCGGCGCCTCCCCGGCACTGGCCGTGCCATTCCTGGGCGCGGCGGGAAACTTCGCGGTTTTGGACACCTCTACTGCGGCCACAGGCGTCTCCGCGATCAAGAGCGAGCGCAGTGATTATGGCAACTTTAGCTTCTCTGAAGACGGTGTGATTGCGTCTGTTCCCGAGTTTGCATCAATGCTTCTTTTCGTTGGGGGCTTGATCTGTATGTTCGGATTTATGGGTGTCAGCCCGCGCGTCACAGACCACTTTGAGGATTGATTGAGATGGATATCACCCTGCCACAACTTCCATATGGTTACGACGCTTTGGCGCCGCATATTTCGCGCGCCACACTTGAATTTCACCATGACAAGCACCATCGGGCCTATGTGGAAAAAGTTGTGGCTCTGGCAAAGGAGGCCGGTCTTGGCGGCCAGACGCTTGAATCCATCATTCACAAAACCGCAAGCAGTAAAAAGCATAATGAGCTTTTCAATAACGCAGCGCAGGCCTGGAATCACGCATTCTACTGGCGTTCATTGCAGCCTAGCGGAGGCGGCGAGCCTTCTGGTAAAATCGCTGAGCTCATCGAGACTGAATTCGAAACCCGCCAGTCCTTTTGCAAAAAAATTTCCGACGCGGCGATCACGCATTTTGGCAGCGGTTGGGTTTGGCTTGTGCTTGAAGGAGACAGGCTAAAAATCTCAAGCACTTCCAATGCGGACACGCCCATCGCACATGGGCAGACACCGCTGCTTACCATTGATGTGTGGGAGCATGCCTATTACCTTGATTGCCAGAACGAACGCGCGGACTATGTAAACGCCGTGCTTGCGCACTTGTTTAACTGGGAGTTCGCCAATCAAAACCTGAGCGGTTTGAAGATCGCGGCGCCTGCGCACGAGATAAAATCGCCATCCTGAAGCCTGACTTTTTAACCTTTAACATCATGAAAAAACTGTCCTTATGAATATTTTTCAGTCTGCCCTGATTTCTGTGGTCTGTTTTCTGGCTATCACCACCCCCGTTCTGGCCGCAGAAGAAAGGGTGATTGAGGACGACAAAGGCATTTTCAACGTCGTCATTGAAAATGATATTTTTGCCGGGGCGGATCGCGATTACACCAATGGCATTCGTTTTTCCTGGCTTTCTTCGGAAGAAAACATGCCTCAATTGGCGCGCTCCATCGCGCGTGGGCTGCCACTTGCCGATGACGGCAACAAGCGTATCAGCATTGCCGCCGGACAAAGCATGTTTGCCCCCGAAGATATTGAACGCCGCAATCCGGATCCCCGGGATCATCCTTATGCCGGATGGCTCTATGGTTCGGTTGGCATGGTGACGGATACGGGAAATACGCTGAATAATGTGATGCTGACACTGGGTGTTGTTGGACCGCTCGCCTTTGCCGAACAAACCCAGAAATTTATTCATCGCTACACCGATAGCCCGCAGCCAAGGGGATGGGACAGCCAGCTTAAAAACGAACCCGGCATTATCCTGACCTATGAGCGGAAATGGCGGAAAATATATGAATTTTTCCCCTTTGGTCTGGGTACGGATTTCACCCCGCATGTGGGTTTTAATCTGGGCAATGTCAACACGGACGGTTCCGCTGGCGCGACACTTCGTCTGGGCTACGACCTGCCTGCCGACTATGGGCCGCCGCGCATCCGCCCCAGTCTGCCAGGATCGGATTTTTTTATCCCTACAAAAGCGTTGAGCGGCTATCTTTTTACAACTGTCGCTGCGCGCGCCGTGGCGCAGAATATTTTTCTGGATGGCAATACGTTCAGGGACAGCCCGCATGTAAATAAGAAAAAGCTGGTAAACAGCCTGCAACTGGGCGCGGCCGTGACCTATGGGCAAACGCGGCTGTCTTACTCACACGTCTTGCTGACCAAGGAATACACCACCCAGCGGCGCAAGCCGGCATTTGGCGCGCTTACGCTTTCCCACCGGTTTTGAATATTAGCGCTTCATTACGTATTCTTTATACCTTCCTAAGCTCAGCTGTATTGGTTTCTTAT
>CAMTWQ010000023.1:0-25913 GCA_947085465.1 uncultured Alphaproteobacteria bacterium | reverse complement strand
GAATGCCGCAGGCGAATTCGATCACTTCCAGGCCGCGCTGAATATCGCCTTTGGAATCGGCGATCACCTTGCCATGTTCGCGGCTTAGCAATTCCGCCAATTGGTCCATATTATCTTCGACCAGTTGTTTGAAGCGGAACATCACCCGGGCGCGCTTTTGCGGATTTTCCGCCGCCCAGCGCGGGAACGCCGCCGCCGCATTATCGATGGCCGCGCGCATTTCGCCGGCGCTGGCCAGCGGGGCCTGGGCCTGCACCTCGCCGGTCATGGGGTCGTACACCGCGCCATACCGCCCGCTAGCCCCCTGAACATGCCGGCCACCGATAAAGTGCGTGAGATTGCGCATCAAAGCCTCCCGTGAAATCTGCGAGGCATTGATAGCCCGTTGCGGCAAAAGCGGCAAGGGCCGGCCCAAGGGGGATAATCAGAACAGATCGGAGTGTGTGCCGAGCCGCACCAGCATCAGTGTGCCGCGAAGATATTCGTACACCATCAGATAGTCCTGCTCGACATGGCATTCCCAATAAGCTCCCATATCGCCGGCCAACCTGTGTGACCGGAGGCAGGCTGCTCTAAAGCTTCAGCGTCGCCATAATGGGGACGTGGTCGGAGGCTGGCGCCCAGTCTCTTGCTTCCTCCGCGACCATGAACGCGACGGGCGCACCGGCAAGCTGCGGCGACACCCAGATGTGGTCGAGCCGGCGGCCGCGATTGCTTTCTCGCCAATCTTTCGCCCGGTAGCTCCACCAGGTATAATGTTTCTGGTCCGGCGGAATGAATTGACGCGCCACGTCGATCCAACCATGCGCCGCCTGTACGCGGTTAAGGTGTTCGACCTCAACCGGCGTGTGGCTGACGATTTTCAAGAGCTGCTTGTGCGACCACACGTCATGCTCCAGCGGCGCCACATTGAGATCGCCAACCATGATGCATTTTTGCTGGTCTTCTGCGCGCCATTCAGCAAACCATTGGCGCATTTCCCGCATGAACGCCAATTTGTGCGCGAATTTATCATTGGTCTCGGGGTCTGGTTCATCACCGCCGGACGGCACATAGAAATTATGCACCTCAATGCCGCTATCCAGGGTCACCGCAACATGGCGCGCATCGCCCTTGTTGCAAAATTCCCGCGCATGAGTACTGATGAAAGGCAGCTTTGAGATCGTCGCCACTCCGTGATAGGCTTTTTGCCCATTCAGCGCGATATGGCCATACCCCATTTTGCGGAACGGGCCTTCCGGAAACTGATCGTTGACGACCTTGGTTTCCTGAAGGCAAAGAATGTCCGGCTGGCATTCAGCCAGGAAACGCGTTACCAAATCGATCCGTAGACGGACGGAATTGATATTCCAGCTGGCGATTTTTAGTGTTGTCATACAGACCTTTGTTTTCCATTGACGGTTTAGGCAGAAATAAAGTTTAGGATTATATCTGGATTAAATAGAACTTGACAGAATTTAGGAGCCAGCACATTGTTTTGCGCCAATAGTAAAACCAAGAACCAAGTGGGGGAAACATCATGATAAAATTGCGTAACGTTACTCTGGCGTTGGCGGCTGCGGGCGCCGCCATGCTGCTTACCGGTCTTGCCCGCGCGGAAACGTTCTCATTTACTTCAACCACTGAAGTAACCAGCCAGATATTAATCCCAATGCCAACTGGAGTGGTCGACGCAAGCACCTGGTTTAAAGGCAGTTCGAGCGGGGTTTTTAGCAAGAGAGGCGAAGTAAGCAGCACATTCGTTTGCTCGTCCATGACCAACCCGCCCAATGAGACGTTTGCCGCGGGAACCAGGTGTGATGTCACTGAGAAAGATGGCAGCACCTTCGCTATCTACGCTGGCTGCAATTTCGTCAACAAGGAACGCACTGAATCGATTTGTTTGGGCGGGTTAATCGGCAAGACCGGGGCCTATAAAGATCGTGCAGGAACGATAAGCTGGAACCAAAAGCAGAGCGGCCCGTCAACAGGTGCCGCAACAGGCGCAGGCGTTTGGAACGAATAAACGTTTCACAGGCCAACAATCTTAAACGCCCCGCGGTTCATCTGCGGGGCGTTTTAGTGTCTCCCCGCACAAAATTCGACGCCCAGTTGGTGCGGGCCAACCGGGCGTCTATGCGCTAAGCGCACTGGCATCGGGAGGGGTATCCGATGCCGGCGGTCCAATCCGAACCAGCTAGCGGGGGGGCAATGCCGGGACGGATTTTTTGTATGGACCGCACATGTAATTAATGTAGGCAATAGCGGATTTGTTTCAATAGGCGACCGCATGAAATGTTTGTTGATCACATTCATTTTATCGGCTTGGACGCGCTTGAAACTGGCTCTTTATAACCAATTTCTGGATTGTACAGCTATTTCAATGGGATGCCAAAATGCTTCGCTGTCAGATCAAAACAATGCCTGGCGCGGCGCACCAATTCATCCACTTCCGCGTGAGAAATTATCAACGGCGGGCTGACGATCATGGTGTCACGCACCGCACGCATGATCAGATTGTTTTCAAAGCAGAAATTGCGGCAGGTCATGCCCACGTCCTGTGCGGACGGGAAATGGCGGCGCGCCGCCTTGTCCGCCACCAATTCAATGCCCGCGATCAGGCCAATGCCGCGCACCTCGCCGACCAGCGGATGATCCGCCAAAGTTTGCAGGCTGGCTTGCAGATAAGGGCCTATGTCATTTCCTACACGCTCGATCAAGTGATCGCGTTGCATGATTTCAATGTTTTTCAAGGCCACGGCGCAAGCCACCGGATGCCCGGAATAGGTAAAGCCATGCACCAATTCCTCGCTGGCGTTGGCGATCGCGTCGCCCACCTTTTGCCCCAGCATGACGGCGGAAACTGGCACATAACCCGAGGATAAGCCCTTGGCCAATGTCATGAAATCCGGCTTGATCGCATAGGTGTCCGAGCCGAACCATTTGCCGGTGCGGCCAAACCCGCAAATCACCTCGTCGGCGATCAGCAAAATGTCATGCTCGACGCAAATACGCTGAATTTCCGGCCAGTAACTGGCCGGCGGGATGATCACCCCGCCCGCCCCCTGAATCGGCTCGCCAATAAATGCGCCGACATTGTCCGCGCCCATCTCAATGATTTTCTGCTCCAGCGCCCGTGCCGCTTTAATGCCGAATTCTTCGGGGGAAAGATCACCGCCCTCGCCATACCAATAGGGCGCCGCCACATGCTGCACAAAGTTGGGCAGCGGCAGATCCCATTGCGGATGCATGGGTGTCAGGCCCGACAATGATGCGGCCGCCATGGTGCTGCCATGATAGGCGTAATGGCGTGAAATAATCAGCTTTTTACCGCGCCTGCCCTGCAGATTCCAATAATAGCGCACCAGCTTGATGATGGTGTCATTGGCCTCGGAACCGGAATTGGCGAACAGTACGCGATCCATTCCAGGCGGTGTAATTTCGGAAAGCTTTTGCGCCAGCTCCGCCGCATGGGGATGGGTGGTCTGGAAAAACGCATTGTAATAGGGCAGCTCTTGCAGCGCCGCATAGCCAGCTTCGGCCAGTTCCGCATTGCCATAGCCAACATTGACGCACCATAGGCCCGCCATGGCATCCAGTATCCGGTTGCCTTGCGAATCCTCAATCCACACCCCATCGGCGCGGGTAATCACCCGGGCGCCCTTGGCGGCCAGGGCGGCGGCGTCGGTAAACGGATGAATATGATGGCGCGCATCCATCGCCTGCCAGCGGGCGGTGGAGTTGTTGGCGGGGGGCTTTGCGCCGCTGGTCATTGCTTCTCCGAGATGTATTGCCGATACGCTTCCGGCTACGCATACTATAGGCCAAACAGAGGACAAGCTCATGCCGTCATTTGATGTCGTTTCCAAAACCGATCTGGCCGAGGTGGATAATGCGGTTCAGAACATGGTTCGCGAAATCGCCCAGCGCTATGACTTCAAAGGCTCGAAATGCACGATTGCGCACAAGGAAGCAATCCTTACGCTAAACGCCGATGATGAATTAAAGCTGAAACAAATGCATGAACTGCTGCAAGGCCACCTGGCGCGCCGTAAGATCGAGGTGGGCGTCCTGGATTATAAGGACCCCGAACGTGCGGCGGGACAATCCATGCGCCAAACCATCCTGATCCGCCAGGGCATTGACAAGGAACTGGGCAAACGCCTGGCCAGGGAAATCAAGGACGCCAAGCTCAAGGTGCAAGCCGCCATTCAGGGCGATGAGGTGCGCGTCACCGGCAAGAAACGCGACGACCTGCAAGAGGCCATCGCCCTGCTGAAAGCCCTGAAAATCGAGCAGCCGTTGCAATTCACCAATTTTAGGGATTAAGGGGGGCCAAATTGAAATCGAACAAAATACGCGAAAACCCACCTGATTTTTTGGCTTCGTTTTGCAGCCGAATGATGTAAAAGCACTTCACATCAGTTTTGATCCAGGCGTGACCCGGTGTGGCCAGGTGTGAGATGAGCCGTCGAAGCTATCATCATGGCAACTTACGCGAGGCGCTGGTTCAGGCGGCGCTGGAGCTGATTGGCGAAAAGGGCCATGCGGGCTTCACCTTTGCCGATGCGGCACGTCTGGCGGGCGTCAGCCCGGCGGCGCCCTACCGGCATTTCAGGGATCGCGACGCGTTGATGGCAGATATTGCGCGGCGCGGTTTTGAGCAGTTCGAGTCGGTTCTCGCCCGCGCCTGGAACAATGGCATGCCCAACCCGTTAAGCGGGCTTGAGCGGCTGGGGAGAGCCTATCTTGGCTTTGCGCGCACGGAGCCGGCCTATTACGCCTCGATGTTTGAGGCGGGCGTGCCGCCAGAAACTGATCCTGCCCTGCTGCTGGCGGGGGACCGGGCGTTTGGCATTCTCAGGCAGGCCGCTGAAGCCATTGCTGTTAAACTGCCCCCCCAGGGCCGTCCGCCAGCGCTGATGATCGCGTTGCATATTTGGTCGCTTTCGCATGGGATTGCTTCGCTGTTCGGGCGCGGCGATGCGGCGCGGCGAAAGCTGCCCATGCCGCCAGAAGAACTGCTCGAAGCAGGGGTGCTGGTGTATTTGCAAGGACTTGGCCTAGAGCAATCTGCATGAAGCTCGAGCCATGAGGCTCGAACTTCATGCAGATTGCTCTTAGGGCGGGATTAGCTATCCGGGTTATTTTTCGAAGCCGGCTTTTTTTGGTGCTTGGGTCTTGACAATTCCGCTAAGAATTCTTAATTTCGTGAATGTTAATTACATTTACATGGAGGTCCGGCGTCATGGATGAAATACTGCATAAAATCGACGGCATGGGAAAACCGGCCTGGATCGGCTTAATGGTTCTGAGCTTTGTTTTATTTTGGCCCATAGGTCTCGCATTACTGGCCTATCTCATATGGAGTGGAAGGATGGGACATAGAAATCGTTATGGCGCTGGCCGCTGGCGTTTTGAGTCGGGCGATGACACGAACAACAGCCCATCCAAGCATAAGTCGTGGAGTCACGGATGCGGGCGCAGCAGGCGATCAAGCGGCAACAGCGCGTTTGATGAGTATCGCGCCGAAACTTTGAACCGGCTGGAACAGGAACAGCAGGAATTTCTCAGCTTTCTGGAGCGGCTTCGTTTCGCCAAGGATAAGTCGGAATTTGACCAATTCCTGTCTGAACGCCGTCACGCACCAGACATAGCAGAGCCGCAGTCACAAGTTTAGGCAGGTTAGGATGATCCCGGCGCGCTATACCAGTTTGCCCGGGTTCATGATCCCCTTTGGGTCCAGCGCCCGTTTGACGGCGCGCATCATGTCCATCTCAACGGCGCTTTTATAGCGGGTGATTTCCTCGCGCTTCATATAACCAAGCCCGTGCTCGGCGCTGATGCTGCCGCCAAGTTCCGCTGTGATGTCATGCACGATCTTATTGAAGCGATCCCATTGCGCCAGAAAAGCAGCGCGGTCCATGCCCAACGGCTGGCTTAAATTGAAATGCACATTGCCATCGCCAATATGGCCGAACGGCACCGGGCGGATGCCTGGCAGGGCATTCGTTACAGCCTGAGTTGCGCGCGAAATAAATTCCGCAATGGCGGGTATCGGCACAGCGATATCATGCTTGATGCTGCCACCCTCATGCTTCTGCACGTCTGAAAGATTTTCACGCAGCGCCCATAGCGCCTGGCTTTGCGTGGTGCTGGAGGCGATGACGGCGTCTGCGATAAGCCCATCCTCACTTGCAGCGCCAAGCGCTGTTTCCAGCATGGCGCGGATCACCGTTGGCGCTTGCCCGGATGAGATTTCGATCAGCACATACCATTCGTTTGGGTTGGATAATGGATCGCGCGCGCCAGGAATATGCCGCAACACAAACTCAAGGCCAATGCGCGGAATTAGCTCAAACGCCGTCAGTTGATCAAAGCTGGCGGCGCGCAAGCGTGGCAGTAGCGCTGTGGCCTGCGCAACGCCCGGCACGGCGATAAACGCAGTTTCGACGGCGCGCGGAATTGGAAACAGCTTGCACACGGCGGCGGTAATAACGCCAAGCGTGCCTTCGCCGCCGATAAATAATTGCTTTAGATCATAGCCTGTATTATCCTTGCGCAACCCACGCAGGCCGTTCCACACCCGCCCATCGGGCAGTACGGCTTCAATTCCCAGCACCAATTCGCGCATATTGCCATAACGCAACACTGCGTTGCCGCCGGCATTGGTGGAAATAACGCCACCCGCCTGGCAAGACCCCTCTGACGCCAGCCGCAGCGGAAATAACCGCCCCGCCGTTTGCGCCGCGTCATGCAGGGCGGCCAGGGTGCAGCCTGCCTCAACCGTAAGCGTATCGTTCAGCGGATCAATGCTCCGTATACGGTTCATTCGCGACATGTTCAGCAAGATGGCGTCGTCGCCGGGAAACGGTATTTGCCCGCCAACCAACCCGGTATTGCCGCCCTGCGGCACGATGGCGGTCGCGGTTTCATTGCAAATCGCCACCACAGCGGCAACTTCGCTTAACGACGCGGGTTGCACGATCATCGCCGTCTGGCCCTGGTACAGGCCGCGATGCTCGATCAAATAGGGGGCCATGTCGTGGGGGGTGTCGAGTACGCCCTTTGGCCCGACGGCGTTACGAATGCGATCAAGCGCGCTCACCGGTTTGCCGCCCTGGCAAGCCGGTCATTGATCGCCTCACCCAACCCATGAGATGGAATGCTTGTTACTGCAATGCCGGTGAATTCCGGCTTGTCCAATGCGCGCAGCATGGCGAACAGATTTGCCGCCGCCTCGGTCAGATCGCCGCTTACGCTTAAATTACATATTTTTGCGGCGCCAATGGGCACACTTGCTCCAAACCCAAGCCCCGCTTCGCGCTGCCCGGCGTTGAGCGCATTCAGGCGCAACGGCAGACGCGGCGCGTAATGGCTTTCCAATTGCCCGGGCGAACGCAACGGACCGCCCATATCCGCTAACATCGCCGCGCCGGTAATTGCTTCGATCTGTTCGCGCGTAATGCCGCCGGGGCGTAACAGATGCGCCCTGCCCTCGCTCACCTGCACGACGGTGGATTCAACGCCCACTGCGCAACTGCCGCCATCAAGAATAAGCGCCACCTTGCCGCCCAGTTCCTCAGCAACATGCTGGGCGGTGGTCGGGCTGATCTTGCCAGACACATTGGCGCTAGGCGCTGCGATCGGGCAAAGCGCCGCCCGTAACAGCGCTTGTGCAACGGGATGCGCCGGAACCCGTATCGCCAGTGTATCCAGGCCGGCGCTGACCAGTAATGACACTAAGCATGTGGCGCGCCGCTTTAGAATCAGCGTGAACGGCCCCGGCCAAAATTGCACGGCTAACCGCTGCGAAAGCGGATCAAATTCCACCAATTGCAGTGCTGCGTTCAGATCCAGCACATGCACGATCAGGGGATTAAACCGCAGTCTTTGCTTGGCGGCGAAAATGGCGGCCACGGCGCGGTCATTTGTTGCATCCGCGCCAAGGCCGTATACCGTTTCGGTCGGAAACGCCACCAGGCCACCGCCTTGCAGGGCGCGCCCGGCCTGCAAAATCGTGTCCGGCTGGGCGGGTTTGATGTTTCCGCTATCGGTCATGGTGAGTATCATAGGACTGCATCGTTACAAAGGAGACGTCAATGCCCGATTATACGCCACCGCTCAAGGATATACGATTAGCCTTGCAGGAAGCAGGCAATCTGGCCGGATTGCAGGCGACCGGGGCGTTTGGCGATCTAAGCCCTGATCTGGTGGATGCGGTGCTGGAGGGTGCGGGAAAATTCGCTAGCGAGGTGGTCGCGCCACTTAACCGGATTGGCGATCAGCAAGGGGTCAATCTGAAAAACGATGTCGTAAGCACAGCGGACGGGTTTGCAACCGCCTATCGCGCCTATGTGGAGGCTGGCTGGAGCGCCATTTCCGGCGATCCCGAATATGGCGGCCAGGGGCTGCCGCTGACTTTGGCCAATGCGGTGGAGGAAATGATGATTTCCGGCTGCATGGCGTTTTCCCTGTGCGCCACGCTCACCCATGGCGCGGTTGAGGCGCTGGACGCTCACGGTACGCCTGAGCAAAAACGCATCTATCTTACGCGCCTGATCAGCGGCGAATGGAGCGGCACCATGAATCTGACCGAGCCCCAGGCCGGATCGGATGTTGGCGCGCTGACCAGCAAGGCGGTGAAACGCGCCGATGGAACCTACGCCATCACCGGCGGCAAGATTTTCATCACCTTTGGCGAACACGAGATGTCGAAGAATATCGTGCATCTGGTGCTGGCGCGGCTGCCTGATACGCCGCCGGGCACACGCGGTATTTCGCTGTTCATTGTGCCGAAATATCTGCCCGGCGCAGACGGCGCGCCGGGCGCGCGCAATGATTTGCGCTGTATCGGCCTGGAAGAAAAAATGGGTATTCACGCCAGTCCCACCTGCGTCATGTCGTATGGCGAGCAGGGCGGCGCCATAGGCTTTTTGCTGGGCGAAGAAAATCGCGGCATGAATTGCATGTTCACCATGATGAACGCCGCGCGCTTGAATGTTGGTCTTTCCGGCGTCGCTGTTGGCGAGCGGGCCTATCAACAGGCGCTTGCCTATGCGCTGGAACGCCGTCAGGGCAAACCCTTTGGACACAAAGACCCCGCCCCCATTGCCGCCCATGCGGACGTGCGGCGGATGCTGTTGACCATGAAATCTTTGGTGCAAGGCGCGCGCGGGGTTTGCTATGCCAATGCCGCCGCCATCGATTTGGCGCGCGCCACAAAGGATGAAGCAACACGAATTCGGGCGCAGGCACGGGCCGATCTGCTGACGCCGATTTCAAAAGGCTGGAGCACGGATATCGGTGTTGAGGTTGCCTCGCTCGGTGTGCAAATCCATGGCGGCATGGGATATATCGAGGAAACCGGCGCCGCCCAATATTACCGCGATGCGCGGATCACGCCGATTTACGAAGGCACCAACGGCATTCAGGCGATTGATCTGGTGAGCCGGAAATTACCCATGCAGGGTGGAAAGGTCGTGCAGGCGTTCATCGACGAGATACGCGATACTGCGAGCGAATGCGCCCGCATCAACCAGAAAGATATAAACACCATCGGCGCCGAACTCGGCACGGCGCTGGACGCGATGCAGGAGGCGACAGATTGGCTTCTGGCGCGCAACAGCGAAGCGCCAAATGATTGCCTGGCAGGGGCCACGCCCTATCTGCGGCTTGCCGGAATTGTCAGCGGCGGCTTTTTCCACGCCCGCAATGTACTGGCATGCGCAAAGAATCACTCCAGTGATCCGTTTACAGATGGCATTACCGGGACGGCGCAGTTTTTCGCCCGCAATATACTGCCGGGCGCTTCAGGCCTCGCGCAATCGGTGATGGCGGGGGCTGGCCATCTGTTTTCTGTCACCGATGAACAGTTGTTGTCGTAGAAACAATATTCAGCCCGGTTTGGCCGCCTCACCGCGCTGTTTTACCGTGCGCCAATAACCGGTTGGGCGGTTTTCATTATACCGGCGCGATGGCGGCATGAGATAGTGATAGGCGGACAGGGCGGGGTCATTCGCCTCCCGCACCATATTTTCGAGTGCGTTCATGATGCAACCCGGCGTTTGTAGCGATTGTGCACCGTTGATAAAGCTATCGCCCGTGGCTGATGTGGCGTGCCGGCAAATCATGGTCCCCCTCCGCGTCAGGCGCAGATGCTGGTCATCAAGTTTTTGCAGTGATGCGTCATCCAGCGGCAGATTTTTCACGTCATAGGGCAACTGGTCACCGGCGCCGGCCGGAACAGCCAGACCGCTAATAAACACCGCTACCGCAAACATCAGGAATGGTTTCATCTCTACGCCTCCGTCGATAAAGCTGAGGCAACATCATGGCGGAAACGAGGCAAGATAGCCGTGACGCCGCTTCGAAAATTATATAGGATGCCGGTAGAGCGATTTCCAGCATGGGTGGCGGTAGCGTGAGTTCAAATGAAGTTGACGCCGCCGCTGAACCTGCTGCGCCGTTGCTGCGCCAGCCGCAGTTTCGCTGGTATATCGCGGGGCAAGCGAGCTGGTATGCCTCGTGGGGGGTGCGGCATGTGCTGTTTCCGTGGCTGGTGGTTGTGGTCCTGCATGAAAGCCCGGACCGGGTCGGACTGGCGCAAATGGCGGTTTTGCTGCCGAATATATTCTTGCTGCTGATCGGCGGCGCGATCGCCGACCGCAGCGATTTGCGCCGTTTGCTGATCGTAACGCAACTGGCGGGGTTGATTCCGCCGCTAGCGCTGGCGGCGCTTATCGCTGCGGGATATCTGTCCTACCCGCTCATTGTGGCGTACGGATTATCGCTGGGGCTGACGATTGCGTTTGTTAATCCGGCGCGCGATTCGCTGCTCAGCAGGCTCGCCGGCAACGAAGTACAGCGGGCGGTGACGATTTCAACCGGCTTGCAGTTTGGTACGCAAATCATAGGCGTACTGGTGGCGGGCTATGCGATGATCACCGGCGCGCCGCTGCTATTGCTGGCGCAGGCGGGGTTTATCGCCTGCGCGCTGTTCGCCACCTGGCGGCTGGCGCCTGTGCCCTCACGGCGCGATAAACACGCCACCAGTTCGCCCTGGCATGAAATTCTCGATGGGGTGCGCATCACCCGAAGCTTGCCGCTGATCGCGCCCATTGTGGTGCTGATGATCGCCATGGGGTTCAGCTTCATGGGCTGGTATCTAGTGATTTTGCCGGTGACCATACGCGATGTGTTTCACGGTAACGCGCCGGAAATCGCCACCGCCAACATGTGTTTTATGACCGGAACCGTCGCCGCCACCCTTGCATTGCTGCGCATTGGCCATGTGAAGCGCGCCGGACGCTGTTTTGTAGCGTCGCTAGGGGCCGTGGCGGTGGTGATTTTAGCCACATACCTGCGGATGCCAATCGAGCTATATTTCTTTTGCGTATTTCTGTCCGGCATCGCGTCGGGACTGATGTTTGCGATGTCGCGCGCGCTTATTCAGGAAGCCTCGCCGGAAAGCCACCGGGCGCGGATATTATCCTTATTCCAGTTGGGCTATCTGGGAGCGGCGCCGCTTGGCGCGATGGCGCAGGGCTATCTCGCCCACTTTTTTGGCGCGCATGAGGCAGTGCTTGCGCCCGCTATAGTGCTGGCCGCGATAATACTGTGGCGCGCGCCAGGATCGGGCCTGTGGTCAAGGGTCAGCTATTGATAGTAACATAGATATTGACACTAGATATAAAAGTACCTAGTTAGTAGGTATCTGTAAGATAGCCCATGAGGTTGTTCATGACTAAATCCAATGACCTGCCTGACGCGGAACTGCTGGCGAGTGTTAAAGCTTCCTGCCCAACAAAGAGTGCGCAAATTCGGGCTTTGGATGCAGCGGGCTGGCCGTGCGCCAAAATCCACAAAGCGCTTGATATAAGGTATCAGCATGCTCGCAACGTCTTGGTTGCGGATAAGAAACGCCAAAGCGCCGTTTCATCTAAACCCTACGGAATCCCGAAAGCGTCAGAAATCGCAAGCACCGCTAACTATGACTTCCAATTTCTTGCTGGCGTGCTGACAAATGCGCTTCACGGCATAAAGAAATCCGTGAATCTCTCAATTGATTCAGGCATGCTGGAGTTTGCAAAGGGGCAGAACATTAATTTATCGGAGATGCTGGAAAGCAGCCTTGTCACACGGCTCAGACATGAAGCGCGCCTACGTTGGCAGGCCGAAAACCGTGAGGCTATCGAGGCGTCCAACCGATTTTTTGAACGTCATGGCCTTTGGAGCGACGGGTTGCGGCAATTCTGATGGCGCAATTTGACGTTTATCGAAACCCGAATAAAGCAAGCGCTGGGGCCATTCCATTTTTGGTGGATGTGCAAAGCGATTTTTTGTCCGGTTTTCCCACACGGGTGGTTGTTCCTCTCGCAGTGTCTGAAGAGGTCGGACAATCGGCAAAGCGGTTGCATCCACAATTCCAGATCGAGGGCGCCGACATGATTATGCTGAGCGAACGTCTTGCAGCGGTGCCAAAAGGCGCGCTGGGCGCCCAGGTAACATCTTTGGCGCAGCATCGTGACGACATCGTTGCCGCGATGGATTTTCTGGTGCTTGGCATCTGAATCGCATGACCCGGATAGAAGAACGCGCTCGCGCCGCCGCTCTTAGTCAAACCGGCAACGCACGGGTATGGTATCTGGCGGGATTTTGCCCCTATTTTGCAGCCATCGGCATACAGAGCGTTTTGTATCCGTGGGTATTGACGCAAGTGCTGCATGAAAGCGCTGCGCGCGTGGGCGTCGCACAAATGCTGACGACACTCCCCATGTTGTTGCTTGTGCTGTTCGGCGGCGCGATAGCGGACCGGTGCGAATTGCGCACGCATCTTGTGCGCTTGCAATCCGCGATGGGGCTGCTGCCCTTGCTGCTGGCGGCGCTGGCGCTAAGCGGCAGGATAACCTACTCAGCGATCATTGCGGTGAGCATGACGTTAGGCGCGCTTGGGGCATTTATTGTGCCCGCCCGTGACGCGATGCTAAGCACGGTGGGCGAGGGGCGGATCCAGCAAACCATCACCGCGATGACCAGCCTGCAATTCAGCGCCCAGATAGCGGGCCTGGCGGCGGGCGGCGGCGCCAGTCTTCTGGCGCTGTGGCTAGGCCAGGGGCAAAGACTTGCATTGGGCGCGGCGCCATTGTTGTTGTTGCAGGGCGCGCTGGTGTTTGCCGCCGCCTGGACCAGCAGCCATTTGCCGCATTCGCCCGCCGTCATTTCTTTGCAGGCGGATCAAAGCCGCCACGCATTCGCCGCCGTCAAGGATGGCGTCATTGAGGTATGGCGCTCGCACGTCATCCGGCCAACGGTGATTTTGATGTTCTCCACCAGCGTTCTGTATACAGGTGTGTTTCTGGTGCAGATTCCGGTGCTGGTGCGCGATGTATATCATGGCGGCTCAGGCCCGCTGGCCGCACTGAATATCAGTTTTATGGCGGGCGCCATCGTGACGGCAGTCACCCTGCGGCGGCGGGGTATGATCCGCCGCCAGGGGCGGGCGTTTATTCTGGCGAGTTGCGGAAGCGGTATCGCCATAGGGATGATTGCCCTGCAACCACCATTCGCTGGATTGTGCGCCATTGCCGCCATGTGGGGCATGACCGGCGGTATCGCCGTAATGATGAGCCGGACCCTGGTGCAGGGCGCAGCGCCGCCAGCGCACCGGGCGCGGGTGTTGTCGATTTTTCAGCTTGGGTATATGGGCGGCGCGCCGTTTGGCGCGATCAGCATGGGATTTATTATCGAAGCCGCCGGCCCCGTACTGGCTGGACTGGTTCCCGCCGCTTGCATGGTGGTGGTAATGCTCTGTGCACGGTATATTTCCGGCATCTGGAATTTGCGGCATCAGGAAAGCTAAGGCAGAACCCCTATTCCGCCGCCAGCACCGGCAGGCGAAGCAGCCGGCCGATGGCTGACGCGCTGCCAAGAATAGATTGTTTTTCACGCACTGTGAGGAACGCTACGGCTTCCTGAACGCTGCCGGCTTGTTCAAGCTTGGCCATCGCCACTACCAGGTTCACATCCACTTCACCTTTGAGCGCCTGTTTTACCGGCGGCAGCATAGATAGATGCGCTTCGCGCAATTCCGGCTCCTGCGCGATCCGCAGCAATGGGTCCGCATTTGATACGGCGGTCATTTCCAAATCAGAAAGAATTTCACGCGAGCGGACGAGAACGGCTGGTGGATTAACCTCTTCTGGTGTTTGCAGCAAGCCGAGTTTGGCGACCGCCTTGCCAATGCGGCGGCTCGCGCCGAGCGCTGACATGGGTATAGCTAATAGCAAGCCCAGCACCACCGGCGACATCCACGCCAGAAGTTGCGGCGATACGGCCAATGCGGCAACGCCGATCACCACGCCTAGTATCGTATGATTGCGATGCCTGCGGTATATCTCGGCGAATGGAATTTGATCATCCCCGCGCCGCTGGGTGCTCCAGCCGACATCGCGTCCGGCAAGGGCGCCAATAACCGCGCCGGTCTGGATAAGCATCATCACCGGAGCGGTAAACGAGGACAGCAGCGTCTCAATTAGCAGCCCAACCAGAAGTTTTATCCTGCCGCCAAATTGCGCGGTAATCTCGCGGTCACGCAGCACCAGCAACACGCCGAAAATTTTTGGCCCGAGCAGCACGCCCATGGTCGCAATAAAAAGCGAGGCGGCAAGTTCCGGATTCATCACTGGCCAGCTTGGAAATAGCTGGAAGCCCTCGGCGAAATATTCGGGCCTGATATAGTGGGCCTGCAATGATAGCAACATGCCAACCAGCAAAAAGCTGAGCCACACCGGCGAGGCGAGATAGCCATATATGCCCAATCCCAGATGCAGCCGGCTGAGCCAATACATGCCGCTCGTATTCAACAGCGCCATATGTTGCAGATTTCCCTGGCACCAGCGCCGGTCGCGCGCCGCGAAATCAATCAGACCCGGCGGGCTTTCTTCATAACTGCCTTCAATTTCGTTAGCCATATAGATTTTCCAGCCGCCGCGCCGCACCAGCGCCGCTTCGACGAAATCATGGCTGAGAATTTGCCCGCCAAAAGGGGTGCGGCCTGGCAGCACAGGCAATCCGGCATGATCAATAAATGCCCGTATACGGATGATCGCGTTGTGACCCCAATAATTGCTGTCCCCCATATGCCAAAACGCCAAACCCCCAGACACTACTGGGCCAAAGGCGCGGCTGGCGAATTGCTGAAGCCTGGCGAACAGAGTGCCGCCATTCACGATCTGCGGCGAGGTTTGGATGATGCCTGCTTCGGGATGCCGCTCCATGGAGGCGGCGAGTTGCAGCAATGCTTCAGCGGTCATCAGGCTGTCCGCGTCCAGCACGATCATGTAGTCGTAGCGCATTCCCCAGCGGCGGCAGAAATCCTCCACATTACCAGACTTGCGGTGTAAATTTTGCGGCCTGTGACGGTAATAAATATGACCGCCTCCACCACACCTCTGGCGAAGGGCGTAAAAACCTGTTTCCTCGGCAAGCCAAATCGCCGGTTCGGTCGTGTCACTGAGTATAAAGAAATCAAACGAACGCAGCGCGCCGATAGCGCGCAAAGCTTCATACATTGCCTGCACATTGGCGAACACGCGCGCGGGCGCTTCATTGTATGTAGGCACCAGCAATGCGGTGCGCTTTGACAAAATCATCGGTGTGCCTGGCGCTAGCTTTGGCGCCTTAAGGTATGAGCTGCCACTTGCGGCGTGAAAAAATCCGGCAATGGCGTTGACGAACCAAAGCGCAATCCAGGCAAAATTTGGCACGAAAAGAATCAGCACAACAATTTGCAAATAAGTGAGATCTGTAACCGCCATCACTTCATACATGGCGTAAGACGCAACCGCTGTTCCAGCCAGGGCGGCGCCGAGCACAAGCAGGCGCCGAAGCGCGGCTGTAATTGAATCAGCGCCAGCATCGGGACGAGCCCCCTCTGCCCGCCATCTGCTTAGGGATTGCGCAGGCATGGAAGCGGAAATTTCTTCTGGAACTGCATTTGTTGTCAGGGGCCAGACGGGTGCGGCTCCCGCCTGCGCCCTTAATTTGTCCATCGGCTCGTCCAAACCTCCGACACGCGTTCCTGATTCAGCATTAATTGAACACGCAATTCAACAACCTGTGCGCCGCCGGGGTCAAGTTCAAAGCTGACCCGTTGGCCATTCGTTTCTGGATTGGGCTGTATGACCTGATTGCGGATAGCGCCTTGGGAGGCGTCTACGCTAACAATAAGCGCCGCATCGGCCGGTAAATCTTTTAATCGCCCGCCGGCAAAATCGATCACATATAGCCGGGTGCTGGTTGCTTCGCCCAGCGCCAGTTGCGGCCCTGCGCCGGTCTTGGTATGCAGCACCGCGGCAATATCGGAATCGGGCAGCAGCGAATTACTCCAATGCAAACGATAATTGAGCATATATTCCGAGCCGCCGGTAATTGGCGCTTCGGGCCGCCAGTAGACGACAATATTATCATTGATTTCAGCTCTTGAGGGAATTTCAACCAAATGCACGGCGCCTGGCCCCCAATCCCCTATCGGTTCAACCCACAGGCTTGGCCGTTTTTCGTATCGCGCCTCCAAATCCTGGAAGGCGTCAAATTTGCGTTCGCGCTGGATCAGGCCGAAGCCGCGCGGGCTGTGATCCATAAATGCGCTAACCTGTAAGCTGTTTGGATTGATCAACGGTCGCCATAGCCATTCACCACGCCCATTGCGGATCGATAATCCATCGGAATCATGTACGGCGGGGCGAAAATCATCGACCCCCGAACGGTCGTTGGATCCAAAAAAATACATGCTCGTCAACGGCGCGAATCCCGGATGGGCGAGATTGGTGCGCGGGTATAGCGCCACCTCCACGTCCATTGACGTGGTCTCCCCAGGACGGATTGTAAAACGGTATGCGCCAGTTGTGCGCTCGCTGTCGAGCAAGGCATGAACTACAATTGAATCAGAGGCGGTGTTCGGCTTTTCCACCCAAAAAGACCGGAAAATTGGAAATTCCTCGCCGCTTGGTTCAGCCGTGTCAATCGCCAAGCCGCGCGCCGAAAGGCCATAGGCCTGCCCGCGCGCCACGGCGCGAAAATAGCTCGCCCCCTGAAATACTGCGGCCTCATCATAATAATCCGGCCGGTTGATAGGCGAATGGATGCGAAAACCCGCAAAGCCCATATCGACATCGGGCGGCGGCGGCTGCACGCTTGGGCCAAAAGAAAAGTAATCCGGTGAATAAATCAATCGCCGCGCTTCATTATTTTCGATAAAAAAGATACTTACTGGCTGCAAGAAAAAGAAGGCGGTATGGAAAAATTGCAACTGAAACGGCAATCCTTCGCTGCGCCAGGCGGACTTATCCGGGCGGAAACGGATGTCACGATACTGGTCATAAGTGAGGTTCTGCATTTCAGCCGGCAAGACGAGCGTTGGTGGTGCATATTTCTTCGCCGCCCGCTTTTGCGCCAGTTTACGCACATATCCCGCCGGAAATGGCACAGGATCGCTCAATTTCTGTTCCGGCAACGGGGCGGCCAGTTCCTGCGCTATGGCTGGGGTTAATCCCGGCAACATGCTGGAAAGTTGTGACAGGGCCAATGCAGCCAGAACTTCTCGGCGGTCCAAATGGGGCTTCAAGGGGCTTCGCTCTATGGTTAAGATTGTTATCCAGAATGCCAACCAAGCGTTAAGCTAAGTCGCTATAATGGCGTATAGTAACCCGCGCCACGCTAAGGCTGACGCAGGTAACTGCGCCGCATATGTAATCCAGCCCCGCCCGGTTCGAAAGCGGAAAAAGCCAGTTTTTTTGCAATTGCGCCTATACGTAACCGTACGAACACAGTAGTCAAGACGCCTTATGCGTAAAAATTGCTCTTTATTCCCGATCAGGCCATGTTTTACCAACCAGATGGTGCGTTCTATCTGGCGTGATCATAGTTTCTAGAGCAATCTGCATTAAGTTCGAGCCATGAGGCTCGAACTTAATAAAGAAAATTGCTCTAGATTTTAATGTGTTAGAGCAGCTTTCCGCGATTAAGTGGGGACACTTCGTTACTCCACTTAATCGCGGGCTGCTCTAGAGCAGTCTGCATTAAGTTCGAGCCATGAGGCTCGAACTTAATAAAGAAAATTGCTCTAGATTTTAATGTGTTAGAGCAGCTTTCCGCGATTAAATGGGGACACTTCGTTACTCCACTTAATCGCGGGCTGCTCTAGGCCATTTGGTCCATATGCGGGGTTGCGAGTCAGGATAGATGCAGAGGCGGATATATTTGCTCCGGGCGGCGCGTTCACGCGATCAGGAAGAGGGTTCCTTGGTTGATTTCGACCGGCCTTTGACCCGGCGCGGTGAAACAGCCGCTATCCGCATGGGCAAGCTAATGCAGAAAAAGGGATATTTGCCGGATTTGGTGATCTGCTCCACAACAGCGCGGGCGCGTCAGACGCTGTCTAATATCTGGCCATCGCTACTGCGCAAGCCGCATTTGATACATGACGGCAGAATGCATCAGATGGATGGCAAGGCGCTGATGGCGCGGTTGCAACAAGCGGATGCTTCTCATTTGCGGGTGCTGGTGGTGGGCAATGCGGCGGGAAATACTGAACTGGCCCGCTTGTTATGCCCTGCGCCGCCTGCCCGGGAGGCTGATCCATTTGCGGCCGGGATCGCGCCTTGCACCCTCGTCATATTTGACTGTGATCTTGAATCCTGGAGCGAGCTTGAGCCGGCCTGTTGCAAATTAATCGCGATTGAATCGCAAATCACTTTTTAGAAAAACATGCGATCAGATTGAACCATGAAGTTCAATCTGATCGCGGGCTGCTCTAGTCAAACATCGCATCGATATCCGCCTGGCTTGCGGTTTCACCGGCCTCTATGCTGTCCGATCGCGCGGGCCCATTGAGCAGCATCTCATCATGGTTTTTTTGTTCCGGTTCCGGCAGCGGCACATTGACGAACGCCTCGTCCCCGCCCCAAATGTCCATCATCGCTTCAATACGAGCTTCGATATATTTGAGCGTGTTGACGATCTTGGTAATGCGCTGTCCGGAAATATCCTGAAAATTACAGGCCTCATAAATATTCATTACGCGCGCCAAAATTTCATCAACCAGCTCGCGTTCTTCGGCGGAGGTTGTATGCAGTGTTATGACGCCCGAAAGGTTTTCGATGTTCTCGCAATTTTCCAAAATGGCGTTCGTCGCGGTTTCAGTATCGCCAACGATGGCGTCCAGCTCGTGGGTGACATCTGTAATGCGTTCCTGACCAGAGCTGTGGAAGCGCACTGCGGCAATCTCGCGCTTGGTGGTTTCAATGGCGAGCGAAAGATTTTGCAGTTCCGATTTGATTTTGGCGGCTTCGATAAATTCCTTGGAGAATTCCTGGGGAGTGTTTTCCGGCGCAGGATTGGACGGCGCAACGGCGCCATCCTTTGCCAAATCGCCGCGCAGCCTGTCTATGGCCGACAGGATTTCCTTATGATGCAGTTGCGCATCCTGCGCCGATAGTTTGTCTAGCGTTACGTTTGCCGCGGGCTGATTGGGTATTTTTAGCCCAAGGGTCTGTTCGGCGCTGAAAACGCGCCGTTTGGCAAATGTCATGCTGGCCCCTGGGTGAAGTATTGATCTTGTTTTAATTCAAAGCCACGCCATTAGACCATTTCTTATCCGGTCAGGTTGGTTCAACCTGACCGGGAAAGGCTCTAACGCAACTCATGTGCAACGCATCATGCCTGAGCTTTCCTAATAAGATGTTGATGCCATGATAACTATTCCTGGCGCGGGTGAAGATGGCGTGTTTTAGCGGGAATTAAACCCGGTCCAGCGGCAGATGGGGCGGCGGCGGCGGCGCGATGCGAACCGGATCGCCTGGCCGCACATATCCATTGGCAAGCACGATGCCCATGACGCCGGCTTTACGGATCAGATTTCCCTTTGTGTCACGTTCAATCACCGCAGCCATCAGGCCTGCTTGAATCTGGTTAAGCTGGGCGCAAGGATTGCGCAGGCCAGTAATTTCAACCACCGCTGCGCCACCTAGATACAGAAGCGTTCCAGCAGGCAGTGCGAGCAGATCAATGCCGCGTGTGGTGATGTTCTCGCCCATCTGACCTGGGGCAAGGGTAAAGCCCGCCATCGCCAATTCGTCATGCAGTTCGGCGTGGATCAAGTGCACCTGGCGCAGGTTAGGCGCGCCCGGGTCAACCGCCACCCGCGAGCGATGCTTTACCACCGCCCCCATATGGGCATCGCCCTCTACGCCCAGCCCAGCCAAAAGCCGGATATGGTTTTGTAGTGGTTTAGCCATTGTGTGCGTAGCGCTGGCCGCCACCGCGATAACAATTCCAGCCATCTATCAATCCCCGCCATCAACCCCCGCCATCAAACATGTCCGAAAAGCGCCAGACAACGGCCGGGCGGCTGTATAATAATGGCGTAATGAGACTTGACCAAGAGACCTGTTATCGTGCGGTGCTCGCCCGTGATGTCCGCTTTGACGGACGGTTCTTTACTGCGGTGAAGACCACGGGCGTTTATTGCCGCCCGGTCTGTCCGGCGCGGGCGCCCAAACTGTTGAATTGTGTTTTCCTGCCGTCTGCTGCGGCGGCGCAGGAGGCGGGCTACCGCCCGTGCCTGCGCTGCAGGCCGGAATCTTCGCCCAGTCTTAGCGCCTGGCATGGGACCTATGCCAGCGTCTCGCGCGCGATTCGGCTCATCGAAGACGGCGCGCTCGATCATGGGGATGTGGAGGGACTAAGTGAACGCCTTGGTGTCAGCAGCCGTCATTTGCGGCGTCTGTTTCGTCAGCATATCGGCGCATCTCCGCTGAGCCTTGCACAGACCAGAAGGATTTTGCTTGCCAAACAACTGCTCAATGAAACGCAACTACCCCTGGCTGAGATAGCCTATGCCAGCGGCTTCAAAAGCATCCGCCGCTTCAACGAAACTTTTCAGCATCTGTATGGCGCGCCGCCCAGTGCATTGCGCCACAAAGCGGAAGGGCCGCCATCTGCGGTCAATTCAGCGATCTCGATTAGCCTGCCATACCGCGCGCCCTATGACTGGCGGGCGATGCTGGCGTTTTTATCGGCCCGCGAAATGCCGGGGGTTGAGCAGGCCAGCAGCGGCGCATACCGGCGCACAATCCTGCTAAAGGGCGAGGCGGGGTGGATCGAGGTAAAGAATGACGCGCCACATTCCGCATTGCGCGCGGTTATATCGCTTCCGCGCTTCCAGCATTTGCCGCTGGTGATTGCCCGGTTGCGGAGCATGTTTGATCTGGCGGCTGATCCCATTGCGATCAGCCGGGCTCTATCGCGCGATCCGCTGCTGGCGGCGCGGATTTCCATGCGTCCCGGCTTGCGGGTGCCTGGCGCATGGGACGGGTTTGAAACCGCCGTTCGTGCGGTGCTCGGCCAGCAAATCACAGTTGCTGCGGCCACATGGCTTGCAGGTAAACTCGTTGCGGCGTTTGGCTCAAAGTTTACCGGTTCTGGCGCGCCAAAAGGGCTCACGCATCTTTTTCCGTGCCCGGAACAATTAGTGCGGCAGGACATAGCGGGCATCGGCATGCCGCGGGCGCGCGGCGCGGCGATTGCAAGCCTTGCGGCGGCGGCGATTGCCAATCCCGATCTGTTCGCTCCATATCATTCTCTGGAGGATGCCGTGGCGCAGCTTCGTTTGCTACCCGGCATTGGCGAATGGACGGCGCACTATATCGCCATGCGCGGGCTTCGTGAAAGCGACGCCTTTCCCAGCGGCGACATCGCGCTGATGCGGGCAATGGCGGATGCGGACGGCAAACGGCCCAGCGCGGCCGGGCTGCTTTCCCGTGCGGAAAACTGGCGGCCCTGGCGCGCTTACGCCGCCGTGCATCTGTGGGCGCCGGACGCGGCATCCGCAGCCGCAAATGCTAATGCAGAGAAGGACACCATCAATGCGCTTGCTGATTGATCGCTTGCCCTCACCAGTGGGTAAGAATTTTATCGTATGGGACGAAGATGCTCAGGTGCGCGCGCTGGATTTTGAGGATTGTGAGGACCGTTTGCACCAGTTGCTGAAACGGCATTATGGCCAGGCCGATCTGACGCCGGGCCGTGCGCCAGAAATTATCTCCGGTAAGATTGAGGCCTATTTCCACGGCGATATAAACGCCATTGATACAATTCCCACTGCAACCAACGGAACCCCTTTCCAGCGTGCGGCCTGGTTCGCGTTGCGCAAAATTCCCGCAGGCGTCACCCGCAGCTATGGGCAACAGGCGGAGATGATGGGACGCCAGCCAAACGCCAGCCGCGCTATTGGCGGGGCTAATGGCGCCAATCCAGTGGCGATCATCGTGCCGTGCCACAGGGTGATCGGAAGTACCGGCGCGTTGACGGGATATGGCGGCGGCGTTGATCGTAAGCGATGGCTGCTCGATCACGAGGCGCGGCACAGGGTTTAGCGTGGTGCCCCCGGTCCGAGTCGAACGGACACTCCCTTGCGAGAACCAGATTTTGAGCCGTCCAGAAGCGTCTATACTAAACCTCGCCGAACGCAAGTAAGAATACGAAAACCTACTACGATCAAATACTTATCTTGCTTCGTGGGGCTTTCAATCTTCTCTATGGCTTTCGGTAATAACCGGGAGCCGTCGGCCTGAGTGCCCCTATTCGGTTCCTATAATTTTGAGGTTTGGAGACGATAGATGGCTAAAATCAAGCTCACCAAGACTGCGGTGGATGCCGCAACCCCAAAGGACCGTGATTACGAACTCCGCGATACACTCGTACCGGGATTCATGGTGAAAGTCACGCCCGCGGGACGGAAGATATTCATGCTCCAGCATCAGACCAACTCCGGCGTTCGCCGGAAGCCCGCCATCGGACGCTTCGGCGAACTGACCGTCGAGCAGGCGAGAAAGATCGCTCAGGATTGGTTGGCCGAGGTCCGCCAGGGCAACGACCCGGGCGCCGAGAAATCAGCGGCGCGCGCAGCCCCTACCATGAAGCAACTCTGCGACAAGTTCATCGAGGACTATTCCAAGCTGCACAACAAACCGAGCACGGTCGAGGGCAACGAACTCAACATCAAGAACCACATCGTTCCCCGGCTTGGCCGAATGAAGGTTTATGAGGTAACACGGGCCGACATCTCGGACCTGATGACGGCCATGTCGGATCGTCCGGTCATCGCCAACCGGACCCTCGCTTGCCTCAGCAAGATGTTCAATCTCTCCGAGGTCTGGGGCTATCGCCGGGACGGGTCCAACCCCTGCCGCCATGTCCAGAAATACGCCGAGAAAGGATCGACGCGGTTCATCACCGACGACGAGATGCGCAAGCTTTACGCCTATCTCAACAAGGCCGACGCCGAAGGTCTCGAACATCCCTTCCTGACACTTGCGATCCGGCTGCAATTCGAGTTTGCCGCCCGGATGTCAGAGGTGCTGTCCCTTGAATGGAATTGGATCGACGTCGATCAGCGGCGCGTCACCTGGCCGGACAGCAAGACCGGCGACATCACTAAGCCGCTGAGTGATGAAGCCTACCACCTCCTGTCCGAAGCGCCGCGCTTCGAAGATTCGCCGTTCGTTTGCCCCTCCATCTTTGATCCGTCAAAATCAATGTCGGAGAACACCTATCATCACGGTTGGGGGCGTGTGCTAAAGCGCGCCGGTGTCCCTCATGTTGGCACGCACGGCATCCGCCATCGCGCCGCCACGGACATCGCCAACTCCGGCGTTCCGCTGAAGGTCGGCATGGCGCTAACGGCGCACAAGACCGTCGCGATGTTCATGCGTTACATCCACAATGAGGATGCTCCAGTCCGGTCTGCGGCCGATGTGGTCGCCGCCCGCCGCCGCTTGGTCGTGACGCCGAATGCTCCGGCAATCATCGCGCCGGAGCATGAGGCGCTTGAAGCGGCGCCGGTAAGGGAGACCGGACTGTCCGGGCCACCAGCCGTCCACGAAGACGGGAGCGACACCAAAGCTGGGAACTACCGGCCGTTCCGTCACCGCAAGGGCGACAATCGCGCCGTTCCACCGGGAACGCGGCGCGAAGCAATCAGCGCGGGGGCGGCGGAATGACAATCTTCATATCCATACCAACATGCCGGGCATGGTTTGACAACATAGCCGAGTGCGCCATCGCGCTCGGCTCCAAATGGCTGTGCACACGCCAGGCGGCTCTTTACCTAAACTTGTCCTATCGTACACTGGAGAAACTTCGCTTCACCAGAAGCGACCCGGCTTCCGAGGACCCCCGGGAAAGTCAGGAGAGCCTGGATGCGTAGCAGCAAATCGAACAGCCGCTGGCCTTCGGCCGAGATTCTCAAGCGCGCCGTCTTCGTGAAGGAAGCCGGTCCGGTCCACTTTGTGGATACCAAAGGCGCCGCGCGTTACCTCGCACTGGAAGCCCACACACTGGAATGCTACCGCTCGCTCGGCGGCGGCCCCATCTTCCATAAATTCGGACGCTATGTTCGCTATGCGGTCGGCGATCTCGATGCGTGGGCAGCGTCCTGCCGGCGCGTGACCACGGCCCTGGCGGTTGAGGCCGCCATCTCTCCCATTGACAAAACATAGCTTGGAGGCTATATCTGTGGCATGGAATGTCGAGTTTCACGACACCTTCGAGGTGGAGTTCTTGGCCTTTGAGCAGACCGTCCAGGATGCGTTGCTTGCCGTCGCTAAGCTGTTGGCCGACTATGGTCCTCGGCTTGGCCGGCCGCATGCGGACACGCTTAAAGGCTCGAAGCACGCCAACATGAAGGAGTTGCGGTTCGAGGCGTCGGATGGCGAATGGCGGGCCGCCTTTGCGTTCGATCCCGAGAGAAAGGCGATCCTGCTCGTGGCCGGCGACAAATCTGGCGGCAGCGAGAAGCGCTTCTACAAGCAATTAATCGCCAAGGCGGATCTACGGTTTTCCGCGCATGTGGAAAGCCTGAAAGCCGTAAAGAAAGGAAAGTGAGATGGGCCGGAACCTGAAACAGATCATCGCGGATTTGCCACCCGAGCGGCAGGAACGCATCGAAACCCGCTATCAGGAGCTGAAGCAGGAGGTCGAAGGCCTTCGCGAGCTGCGCCAGATCGCGGGCAAGGCGCAGGCCGACATCGCAACGGCGCTCAACATCAAGCAGCCGTCCGTCTCGAAGATTGAGAAGCAGACCGACATGTACCTTTCGACGCTTCGCAGCTATGTGGAAGCGATTGGTGGTGAACTGGAATTGGTGGTGAAGCTGCCACAACGCCCCGCGCTGCATATCCACCATCTTGGCGACGCAATCGCTCCGTGGTCGGAACCAAGGAAGGGCGCGAAAGCCAGAAGGACGAGGATTGCGCGCGGATAGCTTTGCTGTGGTCCGCTCATTCATAAAGAAAAGAAAACGCAGGGGTGAATGTGGAAGTGGCGGAATTAGTGGACGGAAGTCGAGAGAGCGAATAGACAAACGCCTCTTGCTGCGGCGATGTGGAAGGACACATGGCCAGCAAGGGTCCGAGATGGTGACGAGAAGGCAGCGGCGTAATGGCTCGGTGCGCTAAGCCAATCCACTAGCCGGTTTCGAGTCCGGTCCGCAGCATGCATGAGTTGGTGCGTGTAAAAATCGCCGGCGCGATGCTTAACCTCAAGAGCGGACTTCTAAGTTGCTCCACTGTTCTTCTGGTTGACCGCATTATCGCTCCAACCGCACACGAAGTCTCCGCGCACGTTCCTGAAAGGCGCCTTCTCCACCTTCGAGAATGTCGCACACGGCCTTGCGGATCTCCGCGCTCTCCAGCCCACCAGACCGATAGGTGATCGGCGGCAGCGCTCCATGCGGGTGCGGGCCGGACTCGGCGATGATGATCTGGTCGGCGTCGGTATTGATGACGAGGTTGGCGTTGTGCGTCACCATGATCACTTGCCGGTGCGCCTTGGCCTCGACAAACAGATGTACCAGCTCCTCGAAGACCGATTTC
>CAMTWQ010000022.1:0-34665 GCA_947085465.1 uncultured Alphaproteobacteria bacterium | reverse complement strand
GGCTGGGCCGTTATTTAGGCAATAGCCCGCAATTCTGGATTAACCTGCAAAGCCAGTATGACATTGCCATTATCGAACAGGAGCGAGGCGAGAGTATCACGCAACGGGTGAAGCCAGCGGATGCGGCGTGAGTGATAGCGCCTTATAAATGCTCAAAAACGACAACGGCGGCGTTACACTTCTTAATATGACAACTTCTTTATATGACCTTGGCAGAAGCGCCGGTCTTCGCTTACACTTGACCCAACAAAAACCAGAACAGGGAGGAAACCAGATGGCGGTGAAGAAATTTCCCGTGGAATATACCCATATCATGATGTTTGCGCGTTCCGTGGGGGACGACAATCCAATCTATCATGATGAGGAATACGCCAAAAAGACTGAAGTGGGCGGCATTATCGCACCGCCCACATTCGCGCAGGCGAGCGCGCAGTTTGATCCGAATTTTATTTTGCGCCCGCAAGTGGGCAAGCCCTGGCTGGGCTCGGGCAAGAACCCGACCGGCATTGCGCCCAAGCCGAAAGTGGAAGGTGAGAAAAAAGAAGGCGGCGGCGGCGGTCTTCATGCTGAGCAGCATTTCGAATATCACCGGCAATTGCGGCCCGGCGACGTGCTCAGCGTCACCATGCTTCCGGGCAAGAAATGGGAAAAAGAAGGCAAGCGTTCCGGCAAACTGAAATTTTCCGAGACCATCAGCGAGTATCGCGATCAAAAAGGCGAACTGGTGATCACCGCGCGCGGCGTCGGCGTTCAGACCGAACGCGTCGTTGAGCAGAAATAGGGGAGGCGAAAATGGCGTTAAGCGCAAAAAAACTGAAAGTAGGCGACACCCACAGCGAACAGGTCGTGGAAAATCTGCACCGCACGCAGCTTGTCATGTATGCCGGCACCTCGGGCGATTACAATCCGTTGCATTCGGATGAAGTTTTCGCCACTAAGGTTGCGGGCTACCCGTCAGTGTTCGCGCATGGCATGTTGTCCATGGGCATGACCGGCAAGATGCTGACCAATTATGTGGGAGACGGGCGGTTGACTAAATATGGCGTGCGTTTTTCAACCCAGGTCTGGCCGGGGGATGATCTGATCGCCACCGCAACGGTCGAGGCAATCCGCGAAGAGGGCGGCAAGCATTTCGTGGATTTGGTTGTCACTACCCGCAATCAAAAGGGCCAGGAAGTGATTAATGGCAACGCCACCGCGCGGATTGATCCGTAGACTGATTAAGTTTCCCTCCCCTGCCGTGACAAGGGGAGGGGATTTCAGGCTCGCACTCTATCCGCTCACGCGGAGTTTTGTGACAAACTCGGGCAGGCCCGTCTGGCGCTCGCGCTTGAGCCGTTCGGCGATGAGGATGGCGCGCAGTTCCTGATGCGCCGCCTGAACCTCATCGTTGACGATGACATAATCATATTCCGGCCAATGGCTCATTTCATCTGACGCCTTGGCCATGCGCTTCGCCACCACATCGCTGCTGTCCTGAGCGCGGGTGGTGAGGCGGCTTTGCAGTTCAAAGCGCGATGGCGGCAAGATGAACACCGCCACCAGATCGTCACGCGCGCTCGCCTTTAGTTGCTGGGTGCCTTGCCAGTCGATGTCAAACAGCACGTCCTTGCCGGCGCTGATGGCCAAATCGATAGCGCGCGCCGGTGTGCCGTAAAAATGATCGAACACCTTGGCGTGCTCCAGCAATTGGTTGCCGTCGCGCTGGTTGATAAATTCGGCTTCGGTGATGAACGTATAGTCCTTGCCGTCCACCTCGCCTGGCCGCATCGGGCGCGTGGTGACCGACACCGACATGCTCAGGCCAGCTTCGCTGTCCAGCAGCAGGCGCGACAGGGTTGTTTTGCCGGCCCCGGAGGGCGAGGAAAGCACCAGCATTATCCCGCGGCGGTTGAGGTTAATCCGGCCCATGCAGCGTCATCCCAAACCACGACTCACTATTCGATATTCTGCACTTGCTCGCGCAACTGGTCTATCAGCACCTTGAGGTCCAGCCCGATGCGAGTCAGTTCCGTATCGGGGGATTTTGAACACAAGGTATTCGCCTCGCGATTAAACTCCTGGGTCAGGAAATCGAGCTTGCGGCCAACCGGCCCCGCTTCCTTCAGCAAGTCCTGCGCGCTGGCCACATGGGCGCGCAGCCGGTCGATTTCCTCCCGGATGTCAGCCTTTGTGGCGAGCAGAGCCACTTCCTGGGCCAGCCGGTCCTCAGGAAAAGCCGAACCGCCAAGCAAGCTGGCAAGCTGGGCGCCTAGGCGTTGCCGCAACATTGAAACGGCGTCCGCAGCCCGCCCCTGAGCGGCGGCGGTAAGGCGGGCGATTTCAGTAATCTGACCGGCGACAATCGCATGCAGGCGGACACCCTCGGCGGCGCGTGAAGCATTAAGGCTGGCAAGGGCCACGTCATAGGTTTTCAGGATGGCGGCAAGCCGCTGTTCGCGCGCGGCTTCGGACTCACCGGGTTCAACCTGTTCGACAACGCCGCGAACATTGAGAATGCCGCTGGCGGTGGATGGCGCCAGGCCTGGCTGTTTTCCTATTTCATTCAAAACATCAAGAACCTGCCTTAACGCATTATGATTTATTTTAATTTCAGTTTCTCCGGTACTGCGGGTAAGCTGCAAGCTGATCTGAATATTTCCGCGTTTGAGGTTTTTCCCGGCCTTGTCGCGCAGCGTGGTTTCCAGCGCCTGCACATCGTTGGGCAGGCGAAGGCGCAGATCAAGCCCGCGGCCATTGACGCTGCGCAGCTCCCAGGCCCATTGGTACGCCTCAAACTGTCCATCGCTGCGGCCAAAGCCGGTCATGCTGGTGAGGGGCATCGGGTTCTCTCTGGTTATGGTTGCAGTTCAACTATGCCATAGAATTTCATTTAGCGCGCTCACGGGCGCGCAACCTGGCGACATTCTTGTTGTGCTCTGCGAGGGTCTCGGCGAATGCGTGTCCGCCAGCGCCATCGGCGGCAAAATACAGCGCCCTGGTGGGGGTGGGATGCAGCACGGCTTGCAGCGCTGCGCGGCCCGGATTGGCGATGGGGGATGGCGGCAGGCCCGGCTGTTTGTAGGTATTATAGGGGCTGTCCAGGGCGAGATCCTTGACGCTGATGGGCTGGTCATTCGGTTGCCCCTTATCGCGGGCATAGACAACCGTTGGATCGGATTGCAGCGCCATGCCCAGCGCCAGGCGATTGTAGAACACACCGGCGATCAGGGGCCGCTCGCCGGCGACGCCGGTTTCCTTCTCAACAATGGAGGCAAGAATAACCGCCTGGGCCGGGCTCTTAAGCGGAATCCCCACCGAACGCGATTGCCATAATCCGGCAAGCAGGTCGGCCTGCGCCTTTTGCATCCGGCTGATTAGCGCGGCGCGGGTTTCGCCGCGCGGGAAACGATAGGTTTCCGGCAGAATGCTGCCTTCGGGCGGAGGCTGCGGAATGTTGCCGCCAAGCGTTGCTGTCACAGCGATCCGCTGTAGAATCTCGGCGGCGCTTAAGCCTTCGGGCACGGTAAAGTCATGCAAGAGCACATCGCCAGCGACAATTTGGGTAAGTATTTCGCGTATCTTAGCGTGCGGCGCGAAGGCGTATTCGCCTGCCTTGAGGCGGCGCGCATCGCCGGACATGATCGCTGCGGCATAAAACAGCCAGGGTTGTTCTATGACGCCCGCGTTGCGCAATCGCACGGCAATGCCGGTAAGCGGCGTACCCTTGGGAAGATCGAGAATGATGCTGGCTGCGTGTGGCCCGGGGGCGTCAATCCATGTGGCGGTCCAGTGCCAAGCGGCGCCGCTCAGCACGGTCAGCCACATGGCGATCCAGGCAACAACGAGGGCTGCGCGCCGCTTGGTTTGCGATAAGTTCATCCCCTGAACAGGTCCGCTATTATAACCGCGCCCGGCTCATCAACAGGGACGCATTGGTGCCGCCAAACCCAAAACTGTTCGACAACACAGTCGTGATTTTGCGCTCGCGTGGCGCATTCGCGGCCAGATCGATCGGCGTTCCGATAGACGGGTTATCGAGATTGATGGTTGGCGGCGCAACCCCGTCGCGCATGGCGAGGATTGAATAGATCGCCTCCACCGCCCCGGCGGCGCCAAGCAAATGCCCTATCGAGCTTTTGGTGGAGGACATGACAAGATCAGCCGCCGCGTTGCCGAACAAACGCGCCACTGCGCCCAGTTCAATCTCATCCCCCAGTGGCGTCGATGTGCCATGCGCGTTGACATACTGAATATCGCTGGGGGTTATGCCCGCCTTTTTCAGCGCCATCTGCATGGCGCGAAAACCGCCGTCACCGGTCTGTTCCGGGGCGGTGATATGATAGGCGTCGCCACTTAGTCCGTAACCAATGACCTCGGCGTATATTTTTGCGCCCCGCCGTTTGGCGTATTCGAGTTCCTCCAGCACAACAACGCCTGCGCCTTCGCCCATTACAAAGCCATCCCTGTCGCGGTCATAGGGGCGTGAGGCCCGCTCTGGCGTGTCATTAAAGTTGGTGCTGAGCGCCTTGCAGGCGGCGAAACCAGCGACGCCCAGTGGGCAGATGGTTGCTTCCGCGCCGCCCGCAAGCATCACATCCGCGTCGTCGCATTGGATAATCCGCGCGGCGTCTCCAATCGCGTGCGCGCCAGTTGAGCACGCAGTAACTACCGCATGATTAGGGCCTTTCAGGCCAAACTCAATGGATACATGACCGGATATAAGATTAATCAGCCGCCCGGTGACAAAAAACGGACTGACCCGGCGCGGCCCGCGTTCGGCGAGATCCAGTGAGGCCAGCTCAATGCCTGGCAACCCACCGATGCCTGAACCAATCATAACCCCGGCGCGGCAGCTATCTTCTTCACTGGCTGCAACCCAGCCGGAATCGGCCATCGCCTGTTTGGCGGCGGCGACCCCATACAGAATAAAGTCATCAACCTTACGCTGTTCTTTTGGAGACATATAGGTGTCAGGATTAAACAGCCCCTCGCCGTCGCCGCGTGGCACTTCGCATGCGATGCGCGCCGCATATTGCGAAGCGTCAAAGCGGGTAATAGGCCCGGCGCCGCTCTTGCCCGCGATCAGGCGCCGCCAATTGACGGCAACCCCATCGCCAAGCGGCGTCACCATGCCTAATCCGGTGACAACAACGCGTCGCATATGCGGGGTATCAACCCTTGGCTTTTTTCAAAAATGAAATGGCGTCCTGCACGGTCTGGATTTTTTCCGCCGCGTCATCGGGAATTTCGACGCCGAATTCTTCTTCAAAGGCCATCACCAACTCGACCGTATCCAGGCTGTCTGCCCCCAAATCATCGATAAAGCTAGCGCCTTCAACAACCTTTTCGGGTTCGACGCCCAGATGGTCGATGACGATCTTTTTAACGGTGGCGGCGATATCGCTCATAAGTAATGCCCTTTCCGGTGTAGCGGACCTGTACGATGCCGCCATATTATCTCGATACACTGCCCGAGCAGGTACCATACTTCATCCACGAACGCCAGTTCGCCAGCAAAGGTTTTTTGGCGCATCTTCGAGGAACTCCAGCAGGGCTAGATCATCGCCATTCCGCCATTCGTATGCAATGTCTGCCCGGTCATATAGGCGGCTTCCTGACTGGCTAGAAACAGTACGCATGCGGCTACGTCCTCTGGGTCGCCAAACTTTCCGGCGGGAATCACCGCCAGCAGCCGCGTCTGCTGAGCCTCATCCAGGGCGTCGGTCATGGGTGTCTTTATCATGCCAGGGGCAACGCAATTAACCGTAATGCCCCGGCTGGCGATCTCCTGGGCCAGGCTTTTACTCATGCCAATCATTGCTGCCTTGGAGGCGGCGTAATTGGCTTGCCCGGGATTTCCGGTTACGCCCACCACCGAGGCGATGCCAATGATTCGACCCCAGCGCCGCTTCATCATGCCCCGCACTACGGCGCGCGACAGCTTGAAGGCGGAAGTGAGGTTGACCGCCAGCACTGTGTCCCATTCCTCGTCTTTCATGCGCATAAACAGATTATCGCGGGTAAGTCCCGCGTTGTTCACCAGAATATCGATCTGGCCCATGGCGGTTTCAGCCTGCTTTGGCAGTGCTTCTACGGCTGCGGGGTCGGCAAGATCGCAGGCCAGCACATGGCTGCGTTCACCTAGTTCCGCCGCCAGTTCGTTCAACACCGCTTGCCGTGTCCCAGAAAGCCCAACAGTTGCGCCCCGCGCATGTAGCGCCCGCGCAATAGCGCCGCCAATACCGCCTGTGGCGCCGGTTACCAAGGCGCATTTTCCCGTCAGATCAAACATGCGTATTTTCCTATACTTGGTTTAGATACTTGAAAGCGCGCTCATAATATAGCTTACTTCTAGAGCAGCCAACGCCACTTGATTTAGGTAATTTAGCATGGCCGTATAAGGTGGCAAAAACCAGGAGAGGGTATGCGCATGGCGATAGCAAAACCAGCCGGCAAAGGACTTGGTCATGTTTTTACGACTTGGATGTCGGGACTGCATGTATGGCTCTATCGCATCTCCGGTGGGCGTATTGGCGGGCGCATGTTTAACGCCCCGGTCTTGCTGCTGACCACCACCGGAAATAAGAGCGGGCGGCAGCGCACCACACCATTATTGTATCTCGACTGCGGCAATGCCACTTATGCGATAGTTGGCTCTTATGGCGGGTCAGACAAAGCGCCAGCCTGGCTGAGTAATTTAATCAAAACTCCGAAGGCGAAAATTCAGATTGGCGGCAAAACCTTACAGCTAAACGCAAGTATCGCGCCAGGATCTCATAAAGCTGAATTGTGGCCTCGCCTTGTGGCGATGTATCCAGATTATCAAGTGTACCAAGACCGTACGGCACGGGACATTCCGGTAATCATCTTGGCGCGGGCCGTGTAAATTTATGCTCGTGCGTACGCCGCTATTGACAAAAGTTATAAAATACGGCCCCATCGCGGATGGTTATCTGCATATTTTGCAGGCTGATTCTTGCCGTATCTGATGAATGATTCTTGCCGTATCTGATGGATAATGTGTTCTATCAAAAATTTTATTTAGGGACGATCCTATGTTGCAAAGACTATTTTTTTGGCTTCGGCCTAGGGATAGGGCCGGCGAAGCGCCCGATCCGGTATTAAGGGAACAGGTTCGCCTTATCGCCAGCGGCTCCTTCGTTGATGTCCTTGTCATGGTTGCAGGCGCGGGACTAGTGGGTCTAGGCTTTGTCGCCGCCGAAATAATCAGCTTTTCTGAAGCGTTGATGTGGGGTGCGGGTTTCGCGCTCACCGGCATTTTGGGCGTTATTATCTCCAGACTGTTTGAGCGCGCTGACAAGGCTGCTGACCGGGTAGATTACTCAGCCTGGGCGATATTGTTTAACCTGCAAATCGGCGCCATGAGCCTTGCATGGAGCAGCCTGGCGTTCGCATTCGCGGGTGTGAACTCTGTTTCAGCACTGACGACGCTGGTTGCTGCCGCTTTAATTGGTAATATCTCCAGTGTTACCAAACTTTTGCCTCTGCGTTCCGCAATCCTGGTCTCAACAGCCTGTATCAATGGCCCACTGATTTTCTGGCTTATGCTGCAACCGCAACTCGACACATTCATTCTCGCCTCTGGCGTAGCACTTGTCGGGCTTGTGTTCTTGCGCGGCGCGCTGGGCGCAAATGCGACTTTAACGGAATCTTTGAGATTGCGGTTTGAACGGACTGAGCTGATTGTGAGGCTTCAGGAATCGCTCCTGGATGCAGAACTGGCCAATGCCGCCAAGTCACGATTTGTCGCCAATATTAGCCACGAATTGCGCACGCCACTTAACGCCATCATTGGTTTTTCCGAACTCATACAGCAAGAAGTGTATGGGCCCGCTGGTGATAAGCGCTATGCCGCCTATGTCGATGATATTGCGGAAAGCGGCAACCAGTTGCTTGCCGTGATAAATGATGTGCTTGACCTGTCAAAGGTTGAGACGGGCGGGATTGATTTGCTTGAAAGTGAATTCGACCTTATGCCTCTTGTGGATTCAGCAATTGCTAGCGTCAGTCATTCGGCGTTTGAGAAACGGGTCGGAATCCACAAATCCAGTGAAGCCGGAAATTTTTTATTGCTGGCTGACCGGCTCCGGTTCAAACAGATACTCGTTAATTTGTTAAGCAACGCTATCAAGTTTTCCGGCATCGGACAAAACGTCCATATTAATTGGCAGCCAGACACGGGCGGCGGCCTCGTCTTAAGCATTGAAGACCATGGCATTGGCATGACCGCGGATGAAGCGCGCCGCGCATTAACAGCCTTCGAGCGGGCGGCGCAGGGGGAATTAACGGTTGGCGGCGCTGGGCTTGGACTACCCCTGGCGCTGGCGCTGCTAAAGCTGCATGGTGCGACGCTGCGGCTAATTTCCGAACCGGGCAAGGGAACGAGCGCCATTGTTACATTGCCGCCCCAACGCCTGCTGGGAAAAGCTAAGCTTCCGGAAACTTCGGAATTTGATGATGGCATTGCGTCATCCCGCCGCAGGGGTGGACCCGGACAAGGCCATAAAAGCACCGGCTAAATATCTTTCCCGTACAAGCGCCGCCCTAAACTCCGGTTTAGCAGCTCTGAGAGAATCAGCGCGCTTATCGCAAGCAGCAGGGAAAGCGCCATCAATCGCCCCGCAGCCGCTTCACCGCCGGGAACCTGCAATTGCGCATAAATCGCCAACGGCAAGGTTCGGGTTTCACCTGGAATATTGGATACAAAACTTATCGTTGCTCCAAATTCGCCGAGCGCGCGCGCAAACGCCAGCACCAGTCCAGCCAGAATGCCCGGACTCATCAATGGCAGCGTAATGGTCAAAAACACCCGCCAGGGCGCAGCCCCAAGCGTTCCAGCAGCTACCTCCAGGCGCCGGTCAATGGCCTCAGCCGACAGACGAACGCCGCGAACCAGCAGTGGGAAACCCATGACGCCAGCAGCAACTGCGGCCCCGCGCCATGAGAACCCAAACGACAGTCCGAACTGCTCATACAGCCACGCGCCCGCAAAACCGCGTCGGCCAAGAGTCACAAGCAGCAGGTATCCGATGACAATCGGCGGCGCTATAAGCGGAAAATGCACCACCGCGTCAAGCAGGCTTTTACCTGGAAAGTTATAACGCGCCAGCAGCCAGCCAATGCCGATCCCCGGCAGCAGACTAATAGCCATGGCTGCGCCAGCTACTTGCAGGGATAAAAACAGCGCTTCGTGTTCAAGCGGGCTAAGAAAAACCATGCGAACTTTCGCCTTTAAGCTTACGGCCGACTAAAACCGTATGCTTCAAATACGGCGAAGGCTGTATCGCTGGCAAGATAATCGGCAAAGGCGCGGGCGTGTAGCGTATCGCGGCCTGCAATCAGCGCCATCGGATATAAGATAGGCGCATGCGTTTCGGGTGGAAACTCCGCCGCCAGAAATATCCCAAGCTTTGCTCCCGCCAGTGCGTCGCTTTTATATACGACGCCAATATCGGTCTCACATCGCGCCACCCAGTTCAAGGTGGCGCGAACGTCCTCGGCAAGGGCGGCGCGCGCCAACACTTTTTCCCACTGGCCAAGCTTAATGAATGCTTGTTTTGCATAGGCGCCGACGGGCGCCGTGCCGGGATTGGCCATGGCGATGCGGCCATTTGGGAATTTGGCGAGCAACTCGTTAACGGCGCCGGAGACCTTCTCCACGCAAGGTGAGCTGACCAACGCAAGCCGGTTGCCCAGCAGATTGCGCCGGGTTTCGGCCATTGTAAGCTTTTTACCCTGCAAATAGTCCATCCACTCTGTGTTGGCGGAGATAAATAGATTGGCGGGGGCGCCCTGTTCGATTTGCCGGGCAAGATCGCCGGAGCTTCCAGTGGCGGCGCTTATCTGTACGTTGCTTGTGCGCTTATAGAGAGTGGCAAGCATTTCCAGAGGCGCCTGCACGCTTGCCGCTGCATAAACATAGATTTTAGGTGATTCACCAAGGGCGGCCGGACTGAATAAAAGCAGACTGGCGGCAAGAACCAGAAACTTACCCACAGCAGTCACTTTTAACATCCTAGAGTATCCGTGATGGTCAAGCCTTGGCCTGCGGACGGCTTCTTCGTGAAATAGCTACAGTCCTGCGATGCATCGGTGTAAGATTCGGCGAATCTGGTCAAACTCCTCCATATCTCATTCTGGGTAAAGGGTGAATCGCGTGCGAAAATTTCTTTTTACCGGCATGGCCGCCGCTTCGGCGGTAGTATGCGCCACCGTATCCGCCGCCACTTTGGATGATGTAAAGCAAAAGGGGTTTGTGCAATGCGGCGTCAGTCAGGGTCTAAAGGGCTTTTCAAGTCCCGATGACAAAGGCGGCTGGACCGGGATTGACGTTGATGTATGCCGGGCGGTAGCGGCGGCGATTTTTGCCGATCCGCAAAAAGTCAAATACACGCCCCTATCAGCAAAAGAGCGCTTTACCGCCCTGCAATCCGGTGAAATCGACGTATTATCGCGCAACACAACATGGGCGGTTTCGCGCGATACGGCGCTGGGCTTTGATTTTCGCGGCGTCACTTATTATGACGGTCAGGGGTTCATGGTCCGCAAAAGCTCGGGCGTCAAAAGCGCGCGAGAGCTGGATGGCGCCACCGTTTGCGTGTTGATGGGCACCTCAACATCGCTGACGCTGGGTGATTATTTCCGCTCGCACAACATGAAGTATGAACCGGTCATGTTTGAGAAGGATGATGAGGTGATGGCCGCCTATGAGTCCGGGCGTTGTGACACCTACACCACGGATAGTTCGGGCCTGTACGCCAACCGCCTAACCCTGAAGGAGCCGCAGGAGCATATTGTGCTGCCGGAAATAATTTCCAAGGAACCGCTGGGCGCCGTCGTCCGCCATGGAGATAATCAGTGGGGCGACATCGTATCCTGGTCGCTATATGCAATGATCAATGCGGAAGAACTCGGCGTTAATTCAGGCAATGCAGCGGCGATGAAAAACAGCGATAATCCGGAAATCCGCCGGCTGCTGGGAACCGAGGGCAAGTTTGGCGAAGGCATGGGGCTGCCCGATGACTGGGCTTATAATATTATTGCTAAAGTTGGCAATTATGCGGAAATTTTTGATCGCAATGTAGGCATGGGTTCCCCGCTCGGCATTCCTCGCGGCCTCAACGCCCTGTGGACCCAGGATGGCATCCAGTACGCGCCTCCGATTCGCTGACATGCGCGCAGGGGCAAACTAATCGTGTGGCGCGATCCGCGCATCCGGGCGTGGTTGTTGCAAGGGCTGGCGGTGTTGCTTGCCGGCCTGTTTTTTTGGTTTGTCATTACGAACGCGGCGGACAATCTAGCTCGTTTGAATGTCGCATCCGGCTTTGGATTTTTGCAGCATACCGCCGGTTTTGGCATCGCCCAGACGCTGATCGATTATTCAGAAGCCTCAACCTATGGGCGTGCGTTTTGGGTAGCCTTACTGAATACGCTGCTGGTGGCGGGGCTTGGAATTATATTCGCCACAATTCTGGGATTTCTCATTGGTATTGCGCGGCTTTCCTCCAACTGGCTGGTGTCAAAGCTTGCTGCGGGATACATCGAAATTTTCCGCAACATTCCCTTGTTATTGCAAATTTTATTTTGGTATGTCGCGGTGCTAAGCAATCTTCCCGCGCCACGCGACAGTTATTCATTTGCGTCTGGCGGCGTGCTGCTGAATAAGCGCGGCCTATATCTGCCGGAACCGGTAACAGCGCCTGGGTTCGAAGTTGTGATGGCGGCGGTTTTAACGGCGCTCGTTGGCGTGATAGTTTGGCGCCGATGGTTGGGGCGCAAGCAAGATCAAACCAACGGCGTCATTAGTATATACCGGGCGGGGCTTGGCATATTGATTGCACTTCCGGTGCTGGCGATTGCGGTTGCCGGGACGCCGGTGCATTTCGTCGCGCCCGAATTGCGCGGCTTTAATTTTGTCGGCGGCGTGCGCGCCATTCCAGAACTGCTCGCATTGCTGTTTGCCTTATCAATCTATACGGCGGCTTTTATCGCTGAGATTGTGCGTTCCGGCATCCAGGCGGTCAGTTGGGGCCAAAGCGAGGCCGCCATGGCGCTGGGGCTGCGGCGTTCTGTGGTGTTGCGTCTGGTGATCATTCCGCAAGCCTTGCGGGTAATTATACCGCCGCTGACCAGCCAGTTTTTGAATTTGACTAAAAACTCCTCGCTTGCGGCGGCGCTCGCCTATCCTGAACTGGCATCGGTATTTGCTGGAACCGTATTGAACCAAACCGGGCAGGCGATTGAAGTTCTGAGCATCACCATGGCGGTCTACCTCAGCCTTAGCCTGCTCACGTCGCTTGGCATGAATTTTTATAATGCACGCATAGCGCTGGTGGAACGATGAGCTTCGTGCGCGAAAAATACCTTGCCCAAACGCCGCCGCCGGTTATGACGGCGGGGGTGCTTGGATGGATACGGGAGAATTTATTTTCCTCGCCAGGCGGCGTCTTGATGACAATGTTGGGCCTATATGTGATTTGGATTTTCGCGCCGCCGCTCATTCAATGGTCGTTGATAGACGCCGTGTGGCGGGGTGAGGGACGCGGCGATTGTCTGGTTAAGGGGGCAGGCGCCTGCTGGGCTTTTGTAAATGCGAAATTCGGACAATTTATCTATGGCCGCTATACGATTGATGAGCGCTGGCGCGTTGATTTGGTGTTTTTAATTGGCGTGCTGACGATCGCGCCTTTGATGATTGACGGGTTAACCGGCAAGCTGCCGGGGCGGCGCTTCTTTATCGCGTTTGGTTTATTGGCCTATCCTGTCATATCATATGTACTCCTATTTGGCGGCAATTTTGGATTAACAATTGTTGAAACCCCGCTTTGGGGCGGGCTGCTGTTAACACTAGTCGTTGCAGCAGGCGGAATGGCTGCTTCGCTGCCGCTTGGAATTCTGCTGGCGCTTGGACGGCGTTCGCACATGCCTGTTATCCGCACATTTTCGGTAATTTTTATTGAAGTGTGGCGCGGAGTGCCGCTGATCACGGTTTTATTCATGGCCAGCGTCATGCTGCCGTTGTTTTTGCCTGCGGGCACAAATTTTGATAAACTGGCGCGTGTGCTGATCGGGGTTGCGCTATTTTCCTCTGCCTACATGGCGGAGGTTGTGCGCGGCGGATTACAAGCGATACCGCGCGGTCAATATGAGGCGGCCAGCGCGCTTGGGCTGGGCTACTGGCAGGCGACAGCGCTGATTATACTGCCGCAGGCGTTGCGGCTGGTCATTCCGGGGATCGTGAATACGTTCATCGGCCTGTTCAAGGATACGACATTGGTTTTGATCGTTGGGCTGTTTGACCTGCTTGGCGTCATACAGCTTAATTTTACGGACGCCAATTGGGCCACACCGCAAACAGCGATTACCGGATACGTATTTGCGGCGCTTATTTTTTGGATATTCTGTTTCGGCATGTCGCGCTATTCCCTGGCCATTGAAAACCGGCTGAACGAGGGAACAAGGCGCGCATGAACGATAATTTAATCGCAATTGAAATCACCGGCATGCACAAATGGTTTGGCGCGTTTCATGTGCTGAAGGAAATCAATCTTACGGTTAATTGCGGTGAGCGGATTGTGATTTGCGGGCCAAGCGGATCGGGGAAATCAACGCTTATCCGCTGTATCAACAGGCTTGAGGAGCATCAGCGCGGCAAGATTTTCGTCAATGGCGTTGAACTGAACAATGATCTTAAGCGAATTGATGAAGTGCGCGCGGAAACCGGCATGGTGTTTCAATCGTTCAATCTGTTTCCGCATTTGACGATTCTGGAAAATTGCGCCCTGGCGCCGGTATGGGTGCGCAAGCTGCCGAAGGCCGAGGCGCGCCTTTTGGCTATGCAATATCTCGAACGGGTTCATATCGCCGATCAGGCGGGGAAATATCCAGGCCAGTTATCCGGCGGCCAGCAGCAGCGGGTGGCGATTGCGCGCGCGTTGTGCATGAACCCGAAAATTATGCTATTTGATGAACCGACATCGTCGCTTGACCCGGAGATGATTAAGGAAGTGCTCGATGTGATGATTGATCTGGCGCGCGAGGGCATGACCATGATCTGTGTGACCCATGAGATGGGTTTTGCGAGAACGGTTGCGGACCGGATCATCTTTATGGATGAAGGGCAAATCGTCGAAGAGAACACACCGGAGGAATTTTTCAATAACCCGCAACATCCGCGCACCCGGGAATTTTTAAGTCAAATTCTTAGCAGCCAAAATTGACCGGATACACAATGCCTAAAAAACCCGCGCTCTCCCAACTCGGCCATAAAGTTGCAACGCCAAAATCGCCGGAGGCGACGGTGCTGGAGCGTGTTGAAAACCCGCATCCTGATACGAATTATATGGCGCGCTTTACGTGTCCCGAGTTCACCTCGCTCTGTCCGCTGACCGGGCAGCCAGATTATGCGTATTTGATGATCGACTATGTTCCCGGCAAATGGATTGTCGAATCCAAATCTCTGAAGCTGTTTTTGCAATCGTTCCGTAATCATGGCGCGTTTCACGAAGACTGCACCATCGCCATCGGCAAACGCGTTAAAGCGGCGATTGCGCCGAAATGGCTGCGTATTGGCGGTTACTGGTATCCGCGCGGCGGCATTCCCATCGATGTTTTTTGGCAGACCGGCCAGCCGCCAAAAGACATTTGGTTGCCCGCGCAGGATGTTCCAAGCTACCGGGGGCGGGGATAGGCCTATCGGGCTTAATTGTGGCGCGCTGGACAGCAGGGGGCAGGCAAAGGTAAAACTTCTCAGCCCTGCCGCAGCGGCAGTCGGCCAGAGAAAGTAATGAAGTAATTATGAGTAAAGCGCCTATATCCGGTCAAACCGCACATAATTTAAATCAGATTCGCGCGGCGTTTCTCGATTATTTTGGCCGTCACACGCACACCATTGTGCCTTCATCCGCGCTGGTTCCGCGCAATGACCCAACATTGATGTTCACCAATGCGGGCATGGTGCAATTCAAAAATGTGTTTACCGGTCAGGAAACCAGGTCTTATTCGCGCGCCGCTACATCACAAAAATGCGTGCGCGCGGGCGGCAAGCACAATGACCTTGATAATGTGGGCTATACCGCCCGGCATCTGACTTTTTTTGAAATGCTCGGAAATTTTTCCTTTGGCGATTATTTCAAAGAAGGCGCGATTGAACTGGCGTGGAATTTGATCACCCGCGAATTTGCGCTGCCGGTTTCGCGTCTGTGGGTGACGGTCTATGCCGAAGACGATGAGGCGCACGCGCTGTGGAAAAAAATTGCAGGCTTGCCGGATGAGCGGATTATCCGGATAAGCACTTCCGATAATTTCTGGTCGATGGGGGATACTGGCCCGTGCGGCCCCTGCTCGGAAATCTTTTTTGACCATGGCCCTAAAATCGCGGGCGGCCCTCCCGGCGGCGCGGATGCGGATGGCGACAGGTTTGTTGAAATCTGGAACCTGGTGTTCATGCAATATGACCAGCAATCGAGGGGTGTGCGCGTGCCTCTGCCGCGCCCTTCAATCGACACTGGCATGGGGCTTGAGCGGCTTGGCGCGGTGCTGGCTGGCGCGCATGATGTTTTTAGCACCGATATTTTGCGTGCATTGATCGAGGCGGCGGCGGAATTGACTGGCGGCGATCCTGACGGCGCCCATGCGTCAAGTTACCGCGTTATAGCGGATCATTTGCGCTCCAGCGGCTTTCTGATTGCCGATGGGGTGACGCCATCGAACGAGGGGCGCGGTTATGTGTTGCGCCGGATCATGCGCCGCGCCATGCGCCATGCGGAAATGCTTGGCGCGCGCGAGCCGGTATTGTGGCGGCTGGCGCGCACACTAACCGGACAAATGGGCGGGCATTATCAGGAATTGACCCGCGCGCTGCCGCTGATTGAGGAAACTTTGAAGCTTGAGGAACAGCGCTTTCGCACCACGCTTGAGCGGGGCCTTAAATTGCTTGAGGATGAACTGGTGAAATTGCCGGTGAATATGGCGCTTCCCGGCGATGTGGCCTTCAAACTCTACGACACCTATGGGTTTCCGCTTGATCTGACCCAGGATGCGTTGCGCCCGCGTGGCGTTGGCGTTGACACTGCGGGCTTTGATACGGCGATGGCCCGGCAAAAGGCGGAGGCGCGCGCCGCCTGGGCCGGGTCCGGTGAAACGGCTGACGGCGCCATATGGTTTACGGTCCGCGATAAGACGGGCGCTACGGAATTTCTTGGCTATGAAAATGAGCAGGCGGAGGCGCTGATCGCTGCAATAATCGTAAATGGCAAGGAGGCGCCAATGGCTGGCGCCGGAACCGAGGCGCAGATCGTTCTTAATCAAACGCCGTTCTATGCAGAATCCGGCGGACAGCTTGGCGATACCGGCGTACTCAGTTTGGCTGAGGGCGGCGCGGGTGTAACGGTTACGGACACGCAAAAACGCCTGGGCGATCTGCATGTGCATATGGGGGTCGTAATGAACGGCAACATTCGCGTGGGTGATGTTGTGGCGGCGCGGGTTGACACGGTGCGCCGGACGGCTATCCGGGCCAATCATTCCGCCACGCATTTGTTGCACGCGGCGTTGCGTAACGTGCTTGGCGCGCATGTGACGCAAAAGGGATCCCAGGTTGGGCCTGAGCGGTTGCGCTTTGATTTCGCGCATCCCAAGCCACTGAGCGGATCCGAGCTTGCTGCGGTTGAAGGTCAGGTCAATGCAATTATCCGGCAAAACGAGGCCGTATCGACGCATTTGATGAGTCCGGATGACGCGATCGGCTTTGGGGCGATGGCGCTGTTTGGCGAAAAATATGGCGATGAAGTCCGCGTACTGAGCATGGGGCTGTCTGACAATGATATGGGTTCTGGAAGCGCCGCCTATTCAATCGAACTATGCGGCGGCACCCATGCGCGCCGCACCGGCGATATTGCCGTGTTTCATATTATTTCCGAAAGCGCCGTTGCCTCCGGCGTGCGCCGTATCGAAGCCCTGACAGGGGAGGGCGCATGGCGGTATCTTGGTGCGCGCGATCAGCAGTTGCGCGAGGCGGCGCAGGCGCTGCGCACCGCGCCGGAAGAATTAACCAGCCGTCTTGTTGCGCTGCTGGATGAGCGCAAGAAACTGGAGCGTGAACTCGGCGAAGCGCGCAAACGCCTTGCCGTTTCTGGCGCCAGCCAATCGGGAGCGGTTGAAGAAAAGCAATCTGTGGAGCTGGCTGGCGGCGTGAAGTTGATGGCGCGCAGCATCGAGGGGGTTGCCCCCAAAGATTTGCGCGGCTTAATTGACGCTGGCAAAAAAAGCCTGGGTTCCGGCGTGGTTGTATTTATCACGGTGAATGATGGCAAGGGCGCAATTGCGGCAGGCGTTACCGGTGATCTGACGGACCGCTTAAGCGCAGTTGAATTGGTGCGCGTGGGCGCAGCAGTGATGGGCGGCAGCGGCGGCGGCGGCCGCCCTGACATGGCTCAGGCGGGCGGGCCTGATGGCGCACAGGCGGGAGATGCTCTCGAAGCGATCCGGCGTTACCTATCGGGGTCCGGCGCAAATTAATTTCAACAATTTTTTTCGGGCCGCAATATTGGCGGCATGATTTGCCGCGCCGTTAACTTTTCTGATGCGGCGGTGAGATGTGGATAACTCCAAAAACGCCTAATTTTCCGCTGCGCCCGCTCACGGATTGCTTCGTGTAACATAATGCTTGCGTTAACCAATATCAAAACCTCCATTTACTTCGTCTTAGGATTAATAGAGCGACACTTCGCCAGTTCCGCTGATGAAGCATGGTGACACATGCGCTAGCGGATCATGAAGCAGCAGGTAGAAACCCGCTGCAATAATGGTGGAGAATCCGGCAATGGCAACAGTGAATGTAAAGCACCTGGAAACGGACGAGACCAACGACGCCGAAACTTGTTTTCAGTTAGGCATGGCTTTCTCAACCGGCAAAGGCGTCCCCTATGATTTGGTCCAAGCGCACAAATGGTTCAATGCCGCAGCGCTACAGGGGTCAAAAGAAGCGGCCGAGTGGCGCGCGGAACTGGCGAGGGAAATGACGCCAGTCCAGATTGCCAACGCGCAGCGCCTGGCGCGGGAATGGTTCGTGGCCAACAATATTTAGCAGGGCCGCTAGACCATGTTCGGATCACATGGAATCGCCACTCGCGATTCCATATGATCCGTAAAACATGGTCGAGTTGATGTTTTAGAGCCATTTTTACCGTTTTGGTTGAACCAAATGGTTCAATCAAAACGGAAATGGCGCTAGAGCAATCTGCATTAAGTTCGAGCCATGAGGCTCGAACCTAATAAAGAAAATTGCTCTAGATTTTAATGTGTTAGAGCAGCTTTCCGCGATTAAGTGGGGGCACTTCGTTACTCCACTTAATCGCGGGCTGCTCTAAAACGGGCGCCGGGCAATCCGGTAGCCGCTTTAAGCGAATAAACCGCCGACGTTAAATAATTGCAGCAGCAGATTATTTTGCGCGTTCTCTACCCGGTCATGGTTGACCAGAAATTGCTTGGCCAGTTTGTCGACATAGGCCGGGTCACTGAATTTACTAATTTTTACCCGGCTTTCAATGACGCGCGCTTGCGATTCCACGCTCTGATAGGCAATTGCTTTTGGCAGGCCAGTTGCTGTTAGAATAACCTCGCGCAGCACTGGATTTCCAAGAATATCATAAGCGGTTTTAACTCTTGCCGCCTCTGCCTTGAAGCGCATGGCCGCGCGGATGCCGGGGGATTGTTCATCCAGGCTTTTTTCGGTTCTTATTTGCTTAAGGCGCGTCTCAACTTTTTTGGCAAAGTCGGCGCTTTTCAAATCGTTGAGGCCGGAGTAGAGCCTTATATCCGCTGTCAACTCCACATAACGAGGATCATTCACCCGCTGGATGAGGGCCTTTTTATCTGTGGGATTGCCAGTTAAGAGATTCTTAACGAACCCCGCCTTGTCGATTTCGGTTTCGAGGCCATAGGCCTCTAATATCGTCTTTAATACACGATAATCTTTGAATAAGTCCTCCACGGACTTGATGCTTTTTACCCGTGCTTGAAATGTTTCCAGCTCTTTCTTAAAAGCAGGGTCGCGCGCGACCAGCCCCTTGCGCAGCGGCTCAAGCCGGTCCAGAACCCCGTACACAGAAAGTGCTGAGACGCCCGAAACGTCGGCCATAAACAGATCCTTTGCGGCGGTATGCCAGCACAGGCCATTTTGCATTAACAGGTGCTAATATCTGGTTAAGTGATAGATGGGATGGATGAACTTATTATCTGGGCCCATACGTACCCTTTGTCAGGGGCGTTAGCTGCGGGTATAATTGGCAAATCCGCTAGTGGTGAGAGCAATTCAATGACGCCCCATTTATTACCTAAGTTCCTATATCTAAAAGATAATAAAACCAATCTGCCTCCGCAATTGGGGGCGGCGCAGTTGCGGCGTGTTGCCCCCTTGGTCATGTCAAAACCCGGCGGGGTGACGGAGAATGACCAGAAAACCGGGGTGGTGACGAAAACCAAACCGAAGACCAAGAAACCCTCCTTATATAAAGTCTTGCTTCTCAACGACGATTATACTCCCATGGAGTTCGTCGTGCATGTTCTGGAGCAGATATTCAACAAAAGCCGTGGCGATGCGGTTAAGATCATGTTGCATGTGCATCAGAACGGCGTCGGAATTTGCGGCGTCTTTACGTTTGAAGTAGCCGAGACAAAGGTGACTCAAGTGATAGACTATGCCAGACAGAATCAGCATCCGCTTCAATGCACCATGGAAAAGGAATAGGTGGTAACGTGCCGTCTTTATCCCGCGCCCTAGAAGATAGTTTACGCCGCGCCGTTACGGACGCGAGCGCCCGCAAACATGAATTCGCAACGCTGGAGCATCTTTTGCTCTCGCTGCTTGAGGACCGCGACGCCAACGCGGTGCTGCGCGCTTGCGGTGTTAATCTTGATGTCCTCAAACAGAGTCTTGAGGGCTATATTGGAAAAGAGCTTGCTTCGCTGATCGTCGAAAACGGCGAAGACGCCAAACCAACCGCTGGCTTTCAGCGCGTCATTCAGCGCGCGGTGATCCATGTGCAATCCTCGGGACGCGAAGAAGTTACCGGCGCCAATATTCTGGTGGCGATATTTGCAGAGCGCGAAAGCCATGCCGCCTATTTCCTTCAGGAACAGGAAATGACGCGCTATGACGCGATCAATTATATCTCGCACGGCATTGCCAAAGTGCCGGGCATGTCGGAAACGAAACCCGCGCGCGGCGCCAATGAACAGCAGCGGGGCGAAAAGCCGGGCAAATCGAATGGCGAAGCCCTTGCCGCTTATTGCATTAATCTCAACGTCAAAGCCCAGGAGGGTGGCATTGATCCGCTGATCGGACGCGAGGCGGAAGTTGAGCGCACCATGCAGATTCTCTGCCGGCGGCAGAAAAATAATCCGCTTCTGGTCGGTGATTCAGGCGTTGGCAAAACCGCCATCGCCGAGGGGCTGGCGCGCAAGATCGTCAAGGGCGAAGTGCCAGAGGTATTGCGTGAGGCCACCATATTTTCGCTTGATATGGGCTCGCTGCTGGCGGGCACCCGCTATCGCGGCGATTTCGAGGAACGCATCAAGGCAGTGATGAAGGAACTGGAAGAGCTTCCAGGCGCCATTCTGTTTATCGACGAAATTCATACGGTCATCGGCGCGGGCGCCACCAGCGGCGGCGCCATGGACGCATCGAATCTCTTAAAACCGGCGTTGCAGAGCGGCCTGAAATGCATCGGTTCGACGACGTATAAAGAATTCCGCCAGTTCTTTGAAAAAGACCGCGCTTTGTTGCGCCGCTTTCAGAAGATTGACATAAACGAACCGAGTGTCGAGGACGCGGTGAAAATCCTGCTTGGCCTCAAACCCTATTACGAGGATTTCCACAAGGTCCGCTACACCAATGAAGCAGTGAAGTCGGCGGTGGAGCTGTCCGCGAAATATATCAATGACCGTAAGCTGCCGGATAAGGCGATCGACGTGATTGATGAGGTTGGCGCGTCGCAAATGTTGTTGCCCCCGGAGCGGCGCAAGAAAATCATTGGCGTGACGGATATAGAGCAAATCATCGCCAAGATGGCGCGCATCCCAGCCAAATCCGTATCGGCTTCCGACAAGAAATCTCTGGCCGATCTTGAAGCGGCTCTTAAGCGCGTGGTGTTTGGTCAGGACAAGGCGATTGAGGCGCTGGGCGCATCGATCAAGCTGGCGCGCGCGGGCCTGCGCGAGCCGAACAAACCGATCGGCAGCTATCTGTTCTCGGGCCCGACCGGCGTCGGAAAAACCGAAGTGGCGCGGCAACTGGCCGAGATTATGGGCGTTGAACTGCTGCGCTTTGACATGTCGGAATATATGGAGCGCCATACGGTGTCGCGGCTGATCGGCGCGCCTCCCGGCTATGTCGGCTTTGATCAGGGGGGCCTGTTAACCGATGGCATTGACCAGCATCCCCATACGGTGTTGCTGCTTGATGAAATCGAAAAGGCGCATCCCGATTTGTTCAATATTCTGTTGCAGGTCATGGACCACGGCAAGCTGACCGATCATAATGGCAAGAAGGTCGATTTCCGCAACGTTATCCTGATCATGACCACTAATGCGGGCGCTCAGGAAATGTCCAAGCAGGCGATTGGATTTGGCCGTGGCGCCAGAGAGGGTGAGGACGAGGAAGCGATCAAAAATATGTTCACGCCCGAGTTTCGCAACCGTCTTGATGCGGTGATCGGGTTCGCCCACCTGCCGCCGGAAGTGATCGCCATGGTGGTTGAGAAATTCATCCTGGAACTTGAAGGCCAACTACAAGACCGCAATGTCTCGATTGAGCTAACGCCCGCAGCCAATGAGTGGATTGCTAAGCGCGGCTATGATCCGCTGTATGGCGCGCGGCCGCTGTCGCGGGTGATCCAGGAGCACATCAAGAAACCGCTGGCCGATGAATTGCTGTTCGGCAAGCTGATCAAGGGTGGCCTGGTGCGTATCGGCGTGAAAAAGCTCGAGGACGGCGAAACTAAACTCTCGTTCGAGATCGAAGAAGCCAAGGGCAGGCGCCCCTCAAAATCCCCGGCTAAAAAGGGCGGCGGCGCCGAGCCGCTTGTGCCGCTGCTGACGAACTGAGGCAGGTGCGTTCTTAGAGCAGCCCGCGATTAAGTGGAGTAACGAAGTGCCCCCACTTAATCGCGGAAAGCTGCTCTAGCACATTAAAATCTAGAGCAATTTTCTTTATTAAGTTCGAGCCTCATGGCTCGAACTTAATGCAGATTGCTCTAGACCTCAATTTGTCACCCCGCGACGGGTGTGGGTTGACAGCTGTTTTGAACCGGCAACTCTACCTGAAATCCACAATCTCTCCATTCATGGAGCATTCCGGCAGCACAAGCGGCAGCATCGATTCGGCCACCATTTCTGCTGCTGGCAAGCTCATCGGGTCTTCGCCGGGCATGGCGGATGCGCGCATTCCGGTGCGGGTGGCGCCGGGGTTAAACAGATTGATCCGCAATTTGGTTTTGGCGTTTTCCGCAGCCCAGATTTTCACCAGGCTTTCCAGCGCCGCCTTGCTCATCGCATAACCGCCCCAGTAGGCCTTGGTTGATCGCGCAGCGCCCGAGGTGACAAACACCGCGCGGCCGCCATTGGCAGATGCGCGCAGCAAGGGGCCGAGCGAACGGATAAGCCGCCAGTTGGCGGTCAGATTAACATCCAGCAGCTCTTGCCATTTTGCCGGCGTGATATGTTCAACCGGCGTAATCTGGCCCAGCATCCCGGCATTGCCGATCAGTATATCCAGCTTGCCCCAGCGCTCATGTATCGAGAGGCCCAGCCGGTCCAACCCGTCATGGTCGCGCAGATCAAGCGGTACAAGCGTGGCCCCATCGCGCGCGCCTTGCGCCTTGATCGCGTCGTCAAGACTTTCCAGATCCGCAACATTGCGCGCAATGGCGATTACATGCGCGCCCTCCCGCGCCAGGCATAGCGCCGCCGCTCTGCCGATGCCGCGCGAGGCCCCGGTTACAACGGCCACTTGTCCCAGCAGCCGTGAAGTCACGCGTTACATACCTTCGGCCAGCAGTGATAGCTGGCGCTCGTGGGGCGGTTCTTCCTGGTCGGTCAGGCGGGTGGGATATTCGCCACTAAAGCAGGCGTCGCAATATTGTGGCTGGGTGGCGCTGCGATTCGCTTGGCCCATCGCGCGGTACAGACCGTCAATCGAAATAAACGCCAGAGTGTCGGCGCCGATTACCAGGCGCATCTGTTCGACGTTACGGAAGGCGGCAAGCAATTTGTCGCGTTCGGGCGTATCAACCCCATAAAAACAGGAATGGGTGGTTGGCGGGCACGCAATGCGCATGTGCACTTCACTGGCGCCCGCATCGCGCATCATCTGCACGATCTTCATTGATGTGGTGCCGCGTACGATACTGTCATCAACCAGAATGACCCGCTTGCCGGCAATGATGGCGCGATTGGCGTTGTGCTTCAGTTTGACGCCAAGCTGGCGGATTTGCTGCGCCGGTTCGATAAACGTGCGACCGACATAGTGGTTGCGGATGATGCCAAGCTCGAACGGAATACCCGCTGTGAATGCGTAGCCGATGGCGGCGGGGGTTCCTGAATCCGGCACCGGCACTACAATATCGGCGTCTACAGGCGCCTCGCGCGCCAATTCCTCGCCGATGCGGCGGCGCGATTCATAGACGCTCTTGCCTTCCGCTTGACTGTCGGGACGTGCGAAATAAATATATTCAAAAACACAAAAACGCTGCGCCACGCGCGGGAACGGAAACAGCGATTCAACGCCATCTTCGGTGATCACCACCATTTCACCAGCCGCAATGTCGCGCACGAATTTCGCGCCGATAATATCCAGCGCGCAGGTTTCCGAGGCCAGTACATGGCAGCCGTCGAATATCCCAAGCACCAGCGGACGCACCCCCAGCGGATCGCGCACGCCGATCATTTTCTTGGTGGAAAGCACCACCAGCGAATAGGCGCCTTCAACCTGGCGCAGCGCGTCAACCAGGCAATCGACCAGCCGGGTTTCGCGGCTGGTGGCGACCAGATGCACCAGGGTTTCCGTGTCGGAAGTTGATTGAAAAATCGCGCCACGGCTGACCAGTTGCCGGCGCACTGACAATGCGTTGGTCAAATTGCCGTTATGCGCCACCGCAAGCCCGCCGCCAGCCAGGTCAGCAAACAGCGGCTGCACATTGCGCAGCACCGTATCGCCGGAAGTCGAATAGCGGTTGTGGCCAATGGCGGCGTGGCCGCGCAGCCGGCTAATCACCGCTTCTGTCGAAAAATTATCACCGACCAGGCCAAGCCGGCGTTCGGAATTGAACCGCTTGCCATCAAAGGAGACGATGCCGGCCGCCTCCTGGCCGCGATGTTGTAATGCGTGCAGCCCGAGCGCCACCAATTCAGCGGCGTCCTCATGGCCGAAAATGCCGAATATGCCGCACTCCTCATGCGGCTTGTCGTCGTCAAATGGAGTCATTGGTTACTTTAGCTTGTAGGGGGGCTGCTTTAGTGTTTTGCATCACTGCTATCCAATAGTTGCTCAAGAGCCCGCCGTTGGCCCATCTTATAGCCGGTTTGATCCGGGCTGTCAGTGGCTTCGTTATCTGCTTTAGGCTCTTCCTTCAGGGGCTTGGTAAAGCCAGGAATTTCAGGTGTTTCGACCTCACGATTTGGATTTAGCCGAAGCAAGGCCTCGGTTCCGGCTTCCAATAAGGGCAGGGTGCGGGCCTCGATCAGCCAGAGCGGGCGCTCTGGGAACACCCAGCCGATTCCTAGAAAAATAATCACCGCCAGCAAAGCCCCGCGCCCCGCGCCGAAAATAAAGCCCAGGGTGTGGTCCAGCGCGCCAACCGGCGAGCCTTTAACCCGTTGCGAAATGGCGTGATTGAGGAAGGTAAGCAGCACTACGGCAACCAAAAAAATCGTGACGCCGCTTATCGTGTCCGCCAGCCAGTCCGGCGTGATCAGGGCCTGGCCGAACGGGCGCGCATAGGGGAACAGCGCGGTGGCTGCAATCACGCCGCCAGCCCAGGCAAAAATCGACAACACTTCGCGCGTGAACCCGCGCATCATGGCGAATAACCCCGATAGCAACAGAATGAGAAAGATAACGGCGTCAAATGGATTGATCATCAAGCGGCCTCAAATTCCGCCACCATTGCCGCCAGCAAAGGTGTTTGCGTTAGTGTAATGCCGCCTTGATGGGCTGACAGACCTGGCGGTGTGATGGCGCGTGTAAAGCCAAGTTTTGCGGCCTCTTTCAGACGGGCTTCCGGCTGGCTGACAGGGCGAATTTCACCGGAAAGGCTGATCTCGCCAAAAATAACGCAATCGCGAGCCACCGGCACGTTTGTAAAGGATGAAATCAGCGCCGCCGCCACCGCAAGATCGGCGGCAGGCTCGGTGATCCGCAAGCCGCCCGCGACGTTAAGATACACATCGCAGGCGCCGAGCGTCAGGCCGCAGCGCGCATCCAGCACCGCCAGCACCATGGCCAGCCGTCCCGTGTCCCAGCCAACGACTGCGCGGCGTGGCGTGCCCAGGCTTGAAGGGGCGACGAGCGCCTGAATTTCAACCAACAACGGCCGCGTTCCCTCAATGCCGGCAAACACGGCGGAGCCGGACACATTGTCCTGACGGCCGGCAAGAAACAGCGCCGAGGGATTTTCCACCTCGCTCAATCCGGCGCCGGTCATCTCGAAAACGCCAATTTCGTCGGTTGGCCCGAAGCGATTTTTAACACCGCGCAAAATGCGGAACTGATGCCCGCGGTCGCCTTCGAAATACAGCACCGTATCGACCATGTGCTCGATGACGCGCGGTCCAGCGATTTGGCCATCTTTGGTCACATGCCCGACAAGGATCACAGCGCAGCCGGTGCGCTTGGCCAGCCGCACTAATTCCTGTGTCGCGCCGCGCAATTGGGTGACGGTTCCGGGCGCTGCGTCAATAACTTCGGCCATCACTGTCTGAATGGAATCAATTACAATGACAGTATTCGAGGCGGCGGGAGCGCCGCCGCCCTCTACCGTGGAAAGGATACTGCCAAGCCGGGTTTCAATACCAAGCTGCACGGGCGCGTCCGCCAGGCCCAATCGTTGCGCGCGCAGACGGATTTGCGCCGCCGACTCTTCGCCCGAAATATAAATCGCGCGGCAGCCGCGCCGCGCCAGCGCGGCCATGACCTGCAATAGCAGCGTGGATTTTCCAATGCCCGGATCCCCGCCAACAAGCAGCGCCGATCCTGGCACTAGCCCGCCGCCGCACACCCGGTCGAACTCACCGACGCCAGATTGAATTCGGGGGGCGTCGGCCTCAGAGCCCGCAAGCGGCAACAGTTTGACGCGGCGGCCGCGCTTAATCTCCAGCACCGGCTGCGGGCCTTCAGCGGCTTCTCCGGAAATGCTGTTCCAGGCGTTACACGCATCGCATTTGCCAGCCCATTTGTTGCTGACGGCGCCGCACGCCTGACAGATGAAATGCATCGCTTCACGGGCCATTACATGGCGCTCCCGTACTTATGCACGAAGAATATCAAGATCGATTGGCCCTTCCACATTTCCGTGAATGAACTGCTCTATATAGGTGTTCCCACTATGGCCAATGTCGTCCACCGGGCCGCACCATACGACCTTGCCTTGATAAATCATGGCGATGCGGCCCGCAATGCGGCGCGCGCTTTTCATGTCATGGGTGATGGTGAGGGCGGTGGCGCCCAGATCGCGCACTCGCTCGACAATCAATTCGTTGATGATGCCGGCCATGATGGGATCAAGGCCGGTGGTGGGTTCATCAAAAAATAAAATCTCCGGCTCCGGCGCAATGGCGCGCGCCAGGCCAACACGCTTTTGCATGCCGCCCGACAACTCAGACGGGTTCATCTCCGCCAGCTCTAGTCCGAGGCCGGCTTTCGCCATAGCCGCAATTGCTTTTTCGCGCGCTAGTTTGGGCGGCATATGTTGCGCCTGAATGAGGCCAAAGGCGACATTCTGCCATACATTGAGCGAGTCGAACAAAGCAGCGCCTTGAAACAGCATGCCGGTTTTGGCCAGGATCGGCTCACGTTGGGTGGCGGAAAGCCCGATCATCTCATTGCCATCGATTTGAATGCTGCCGCTGTCAGCTTCGAGCAAGCCCAAAATACATTTCAGCGTCACTGATTTTCCGGTGCCGGAGCCGCCAATGATCGCCAGCGATTCGCCGCGCCCGATTTCCAGATCGATGCCCTGAAGCACATGATTGGCGCCGAAGCTTTTATGCAACCCGCGCACGGTAATTTTTGGGGTGTCTGATTTATGAGGCACGGCTAATCTGCAATCCAAGCTAGTAAACGCTAAGCAATTTTAACCCAGGATAAGGTCTTTATGTCCATAAGCGTCGTGTCGAGACTTAAGCTTGCGGGAGTATCTTCACCGGACTTATTATTTCCAAGCGCGGTCTTGCTTATCTTTCCGTGTGCGTTAACGTATAGTTGAGAACAGTATACGCTGCTTTTTGGGAAATGTATGGGGGTGTCTTCGTTATACCAGAACCCTTTTATGGATTTGATGTGCAACTCCACAATAGACATAAATCCATACCGGTAATTTTTCATTCGCAGAGCGTGAACCGCTAAATTCCAACGTTGATCTAAAGTTAGGTCAGGATTGCGGCGAACTCTAATTAAGTGAGAACGAAGATAACCAAAAATCGGTTTGATATTTACACCATTCCGTGTTGCCTCGCAAATGTCCCCACCTCCTATATAAACGGCTGCATGCTCCCAGCGCGCGTCATCAGGACCATAACCGCCGCGCAGTTGCACACGCCGGATTGCTCTGGCTATGAAGCCTGGCTTTAAGGAGCTGACCAGTATTAAGTCACCAGGCAAGAGATCACCGAGATCAATACAATAACCAAATTCTCTCAATTCAGGAGGAATTGTCTCTGTGGGTGTCCAAACAGACGGAGTTGCGGAGGACGGGGCCGACCTTGGGTCTAGAAAATGCTGAGCCAAGGTAATTTATCTGGCGCTCAGGACGCCGAAAGTGAGACCGAACTGATTTCATCAGCTTCGTCAAATTCGATCATTACGGTCTTACCAGGAGATAATCCGAGCTCTTTAGCTGTCTGCCCCCGATAACCAGCAATCTTGCCAAAAGTAAACGCGGTAAGTTTGGGAAATTCGGCGATATCCGCAAAAGCAACGCCACCTTCAGCAACGCGGACTATAGTAGCCATCTGCCTGGTCATAGAGACCTCCGTAAAACTGAGAAAGGTAAGTCTATGATTTTTAAGTTCAATTGTAAACCTGTATTTTAATGGTAAGGGTTTTTTTACCATTAAAATCAATCAGTAAGTAGTTTTACGAAAAGAAGAAATCGGTCAAAATGTAGTTGAACAGCAAGATCAGCACCGATGCCGACACCACGGCATCGGTGGTTGCCGCGCCCACGCCCTGCGCGCCGCCACGGCTGTTATAGCCGTGATAACAGCCCATTAGCGCGATCAAAAATCCGAACACCGCCGCTTTGGTCAGACCGGAGGTGACATCCTCCCACTCCAACACGTCAATGGTGGCGCGCATATAGGCGCCCGCATTGAGGCCAAGCCGCTGGGTTGCAGCGAGGTAGCCGCCCATGACGCCAATACTGTCAGCGACCAGCACCAGCAACGGCAGAGTAAGGGTTGCCGCAATTAATCGTGGAACGACCAGATATTTGAATGGATTGGTGGCAAGGGTGGTCAGGGCGTCGATCTGTTCTGTGACGCGCATGGTGCCTATCTCGGCAGCGATGGCCGAGGAAACCCGCCCGGCCACCATCAGCGCCGCCAGAACCGGCCCAAGTTCGCGCACCATGGCGATCACCACCACCTGGCCGACAAAGCTTTCCGCATTGAAGCGCGAACCGCCCACATAAATTTGCAACGCTAACACGGCGCCCGTGAAAATCGCTGTCAGGCCAACGACAGGAAGTGAGAAATATCCGATGCGCAGCATTTGCTGAAATATGTTGCGCAGGAATATCGGCCGGTGCACCGCATGGCGCAGCGCGGTCAGCGTGAACAAAACCAGATGCCCAACCGCCGTTAGGAATGCGAGAAATACGCGCCCGATGGTGGCAAGAATATTCCACTGCTGTAACTGAGTGTTCATTTGGGCTTGTTTCCTAATGCGCGATAGGTTCGCGCAAATCTGTGTCCTAAGCGGGTGAGCATTTCATAGTTGATTGTGGCGGCGGTTTCAGCGGCCCGTTCAAGAGTCGCATGTGGGCCGATCAGTTCAATTTCACTGCCGGGCGAACATAATTCCGGCGGGACGGCGGTGACGTCAAAAGCGCAGAGATCCATGGAAACTCGCCCCACCAGCGGAACACTATGTCCGCCAATCATACCGGATCCAATATTTCCAAGCGCGCGCATCCAGCCATCCGCATATCCAATCCCGGCCACGGCGATCCGGGCGGGGCCGGTTGCCCGGTAGGTGGCTCCGTATCCCACACAGTCCTGACTGTCAATGTCGCGCACCTGCAAAATCTTAGCATGAAGTTCTATCGTAGTGCGAAACGGGCTCCCGCCAATGCCTGACGGATTGCCGCCAAACAATCCAATTCCTGGGCGAACCAGATCGAAATGGTATTGCGGCCCGAGCAGGACGCCAGCCGTATTGGCCAGGCTTGCAGGAACTCCCGGAAACATCCCGCGCAATTTTATGAAAGCCGTCAATTGCTGCTGGTTTAACGGATGCTGCGGCTGATCGGCGCAGGCCAGGTGCGACATCAGGTAATCCACCTCAACATCCCCCAGCAAGTTGCGGTCAGCGGCGAGTTGCAGGGTTTCCTGGGCGCTGAGGCCAAGCCGGGACATGCCGGTATCGAAGTTTAGAATGGCGCCGCCGCGTGGCCCCGCAGCGGTCCTCCACGCGGCTAGCTCACTTAGGCTGTTTAACACGGGGCGCAGGCGGTGCGCGATAAAACGTTCACTCACATCTTCAGGCAGCCCATGAAAAATATAAATACGCGCATCAGGAAGCACCGCGCGTAACGCAACACCCTCAGCGAAATGCGCGGCAAAGAATATTTCACAGCCCGCCGCCGCCAGACGCGATGCTACAGGCGCAATACCCAAACCATAGGCGTCCGCCTTAACCACTGCGGCAGTTGCGGCAGGGCGGGCCAGTTCAGCGATGCGCGTATAATTTGCGGCAATCGCGTCGAGATCAATTTCCAGCCGCGCGCCATGCACCGCATTGTCCTGCGCAGCGGGTATAATGGAATCTTTGCAGCTCATCTCAGCGGTATCGGTTAGGCAGGCGATCATCTTTGGCAAGGTTGTCAAATTTGGTCAGGTCCCCCCGGAACGCCAGACCAACGGACCCAGTTGGGCCATGACGCTGTTTGCCGATAATAATCTCGGCCTTGCCATGCACCTTTTCCATCTCATCCTGCCAGGCGGCAAATTCAGGTGTTTCATCGCGGGGGCGTTTTTTCTCTACATAATATTCCTCGCGAAATACAAACATTACCACATCGGCGTCCTGTTCGATGGAGCCTGATTCGCGCAGATCCGAAAGTTGCGGTCGTTTGTCTTCGCGTTGCTCAACCTGCCGCGACAATTGTGACAGGGCCAGCACCGGCACGTTCAATTCCTTGGCCAGCGCTTTCAAGCCTTGCGTGATTTCGGAAATTTCCAGCACCCGGCTTTCGCGACCGCCTGCGGCGCGCACAAGTTGAAGATAATCCACAATTACCAATTTCAGCCCCTGCTGGCGTTTTAGCCGTCGCGCCCGCGCGGTCAACGCGCTGATCATCAGCGCGCCGGTGTCGTCAATGAACAACGGCAATTCATGCAACTCCTGACTGACCGCAACCAGGCGTTTGAATTCATCACCGTCGATTTGCCCGCGCCGGATACGCTCCGAGGTAATTTCCGATTGTTCAGAAAGAATTCGCGTAGCTAATTGCTCTGACGACATTTCAAGCGAGAAGAATCCAACACAGCCCGTCTCTATGGTCTCGCCCAATGCCTCCGCCTGGCGTTTATTCTCCAGCAATCCGCGCGCCGCATTGAAGGCGATATTGGTCGCCAGCGCGGTTTTCCCCATCGCCGGGCGTCCGGCTAGAATAATCAGATCGGAATTGTGCATGCCACCCAATAACTTATCAAGATCGGTAAAACGGGTGGCAATGCCGCTTAATCCGCCATCCTGTTGATAGGCCTTGGCGGCGACATCAATGGATTCGGTGAGCGCGGATTTGAACGCCTGAAAGCCTCCCTCATAGCGACCGCGTTCGGCTATGGAATAAAGATGCGCTTCCGCCTCTTCGACTTGTGTCCCGGCGCTGACATCGGCGGGCGCATCGAAAGCGCGGTTGACCAGATCTTCGCCAAGTTTGATCAGGCCACGACGCACCGCCAATTCATGGATTGAGCGGCCATAAAATTCTGCATTGATGATGGATGTGGCGGACGCTGCCAAACGCGCCAGATATTGCACGCCGCCGAGCGGCGCCAGCATCTCATCCTGCTCGAAGTAGCTTTTCAGGCTTACCGGGCTGGCCATCAGATTGCGGCCAATCAGGCTGGCGGCGGTGCTAAATATCCTTTGATGCGCAGAATCAAAAAAATGTTCTGCGCTGAGAAAATTCGAGACCTGATGATAGGCATCGTTGTTTATCAGAAGTGTGCCAAGCAATGCCTGCTCCGCCTCCAAATTGTTTGGCAGCATCCGGTAGGCGGCGTCACCCTCATTGGGCAGTCGGCCAGCCGGTCCCCCCAGGCCCTGGTGAAGCAATGCGACGTTCGCGGATATGTTTCTTGGTTCAGGCATTTTGTAACCTAGCGTGTGCGCATGCCGCATGTAAGCAGGCGCGAATCGTTACTCACAACAATAACCTGATTGTGGATTGCGGGTATAATATGGCGTTAAAAAAAGCGGCGCTAAATTGCCGCTTTCCTTAAACTTGATTTGAGAAGAAAGACCCGTTTTATGCTTTTTCGCCCAGTAGCGCCTCTTCGGCGTTGCGAAGGGCGTCTTCGTCTTCAAACAGTTCATCCAGCTCCACATCAAGCTGGAATGCCTCATCTCGCTCACGGCTGGCCAGAACATTTACCCCGGCGTCCTGCTGGGCGGCCTCTTCGGCGGAACGTGCGACGTTGATGTTAACTTTGGCCGACACCTCAGGATGCAGCACAATTCGAACATCATGCATGCCTAGCGTTTTTATCTGACGTATAAGCGACACTTGCTGGCGTTGTGTGGAAAAGCCGCCTTCGGTCAGCGCGTTGGCGATGTCGCGGCTGTTAACCGAGCCATACAGAATGCCGGTTTCCCCGGATTGACGCAGGATTACAAAAGACTTGCCTTCGAGCTTCGTTGCAACGGCTTCTGCTTCCTTGCGTTGTTCCAGATTGCGCACTTCCATCTGCGCGCGGCGCACCTCGAAATATTTCAAGTTCTCTTCCGTCGCCCGCAACGCCTTGCGCTGAGGCAATAGAAAATTACGGGCGTATCCGTCTCTTACCTTGACGATTTCGCCCATTTGGCCAAGCTTCTCAACCCGTTCAAGCAATACGATTTGCATCAGTCTTCCTTATGTCTCGGGCCTGGCAACTGTGCTATTGCACGATTGCGCAGCCCGGCAAACTGCTCGGTGACACCAAGCCCCACCACCAAAAGGCATGGCCAGCCAAGCGCCACCAGTAATACATAAAACACCGTCAGGACGATTGACCTAGCGGGTAGAGGGCGCGAGATAACATGAACGCAGGCCAATCCCAAGAAGAAATATGGAATAGCGGCAACCGACATTACCGCCAGGCCAGTTAATCCTGAGTCTCCAGGCAGCAGTGAAGCGCCTATTCCGGCCAGTAAAACCAGCCGCAAGAAATGCGGTAAGTCCATGGAAAGAAAGACGGGTGTGGGGCGGGCATGGCGCTTAATACGAACCAGAAAATACTGCGCCAGCGCCCCATTTACCAGCGCCAGCCCCGACCAGAATATCCCAAGCCCCGGCAGCGCAAGCGTGATGAGACGCTCACGTAAAACAGCCTCATCAAAGGCTGGCTGACCAGCCTGGATCTGTGTCTGAATAAGTGTTGCGGTTAATGTATCGATCTGGGCGGCGCTGGCGATCCATCCTCGCAAGCCCCCATCAAATGATTGAATGAGCAGGGAAAAACCTATCAACAGGACAATTCCAAGCACGCTTAACCAGGCGAAAAGCATTCCCGGCGGATACCATTCCAGAATGGTTTGATCAGATGCCGTGCTAAACTGCCGTGTTAACAAGGCGAAATGGCACAGCAGCATCGGCGCCAGAGCGTTGCTGAGTAAATAAGCCAGGCCGATCATGGGGCCACCCGCCACGCCTATGGCGGCAGCGCCGACAAGCCCCGCGAATTGGGCAGCGCGCGCGCCAACGCTAAGCCCGACCATGAACAGCGGCAAGGGGGCAAGGAGCATAGGCAACAGAAACGCCGCCACGCCGGTTGCGGCCGTCGCATACAGAATGGCGCTAAGAATTCCAGCGCCCGCGGTAATGAGCCCAGTCGTGATAACCAATGGGGCGCCTGTATGAACAGGTGTCAACCTGGTGCGCCGGCCAAAGTGGGCGGCGCTCGAAAGCCTCTAACTGATCACGTAAGGCAGCAGGGCCAACTCGCGCGCGCGCTTGATCGCTTGCGCCAGCTCACGCTGTTTCTTTTTTGAAACGGCAGTGATGCGGCTCGGCACGATCTTGCCGCGTTCCGACAAATACCGTTGCAGGAGCCTCACGTCTTTATAATCAATCTGCGGCGCATTATCGCCTGAGAAAGGGCAAGTCTTGCGGCGGCGGAAAAATGGCCTGCGGCCTGCGGCTTCTGCGCTGCTCATTCGTCATCTCCCGTCGCGCTTACCGGCGCATAGTGGCCGTCATCCTCATTCAGCCGGCGTGTCCCGCCTTCGCTGTCACGTGGCCGGCGCTCGCGCCCGCCCTCACGGGGACCATCACGGAACCCGCCCTCACGGGGACCATCACGGAACCCGCCCTCGCGGCGGCCTTCGCGGCGGGGGCCACGGTCATCGCGCGCCGACATCATCACGGTCGGCTTTTCATCCATTTGCTTGGTGCGCAGCGTCATAAAACGTAGAACATCTTCGTGGATGCCCATTTGGCGCTCCATCTCGGCCACCGCGGCGGGCAGCGCATCAATATCCATCAGGACATAGTGCCCCTTCCGGTTTTTTCGTATCCGGTATGCCAGGTTGCGTAAGCCCCAATATTCGGTTTTACCGACTTGTCCGCCGCCTTCAGTGATGACGTTTTTAAACGCCTCCAAAAGCACCTCGACTTGCTGGGGCGACACATCCTGACGGGCGATAAAGACATGCTCGTAAGTAGGCATGTATCACTCTCCTCAAGACCATTCGCCAGCGGCCCCACTTTTCCCGGAGGGGGCATTTCCCGTGGCAAATAGCCAATGCCGCCCGGACTGGCTAGACCGGACGGCAGGCGCGCACTATACGCATACGCGCGGTTTAAGCAAGCCGTTAGATTACGCCTGTCGAGAGCGCGTGATATGTCCGATTAGTTAGCACGTCAAATGTCCGATTTTAGTGTTTGGCTTATCCATCAACGAGATGGGGGTCAGATGAGGTTAAATCGGGGACTGACGGAGGCTATGCGGATGGCGCGT
>CAMTWQ010000021.1:0-3789 GCA_947085465.1 uncultured Alphaproteobacteria bacterium | reverse complement strand
TGCGCTTGACTCTTTCGGGGGGGGGGGGATATTTTGACGCTAGAGCCTTTCCTGGTCAGGTTGAACCAACCTGACCGGATAAGAAAGGCTCTGATTGAATGTGTTAGACCATTTTTATCCTGATCGGAGTGATTCAATCCGATCAGGAAATGGTCTAGAGGGACACCTACGGGCATGTAAGTGCGTGTCTTTAACCCCAGTTGTTACATAAACCGATTTTTGAGATGGAGATCAAAATGCGTAATTTAACCAAACTGGCCATAGGCTTAGCCTCCCTGGCCGCAGTCACGGCAGCCATGCCGGCGCTCGCCTTGCCGGTTACCGATCCCGACGATGCGCGCACATGGCAGGGGGCCGGTGTCGGCACCTTTGCAACGCTTTATCTAGGCTCGAACACGCTCGCGACCCGGACGGCGATCGTAGCCGCCGGATTGCTGGATGACGGCAAGATTGACCCCACCGGATGGGTGGCGGGAACGCTGGTCGCCGGCAGTGGCGGTGGCGGCTGCCTTGGAACGTCGTTCGACACTACCGGAACCGGCTCTTTAGGTTATGGCTGTGGTGGCGGCGCTGTTGCCACTTACGCCAACACTATCGACAATCTGTGGTTCCAGACCGTTGGTGAAGCGTCTTTTGGCGTGCCCCGCGGTCTCAGTGCTGGCGGCACGATATTCGATATGGGCTTTAGCGCTAACAAGGCGGCGATTTTTAATTCGATTGATCACGGCCCGCTGCCGGATGAAGCGATCGAATCGACGGTCTATCTTTCCAACGACGTTAATTTCGCTACCTATGTTGAGGCGGTGGTCGAGCGTGTCTATCTGGAAGGATTTCACCCGTTAGACGGCGTCTTATGGGATGGCTTTAGCTATATCGTCGGCACCGGCACCAGCGCCACCTTCCGCTACGCCTCGGTCGCGCATGGCGGCCCCGGCGCGCTGATGCGCGACGGCGATAACGAGATCAACGGCATTATGGGGCTGCGCGCCGATCTGACCGGCTGCACCATTGGCGTGGATTGCGACGAGCCGACCGGCGTTCCCGAGCCGATGACCCTGTCGCTGCTGGGCGCGGGTCTGGCCGGGATTGGTCTGGCGCGCCGCCGCCTGCCTGCGCGAAGCCGGAGCTTCGCTTCGGCATAGGCAGGCCGTAAGGCTTAATTCCCCCCCATAAATTCTACGAACGGCGGCCCCCATCTCAATGGCGGGCCGCCGTTTTCGTTTGGGCGGCAGCGGGCTTTCCTGCTTGACAGTTTGTCATGCAGTGCATTACACTTTGCCGCGTGATTAAGTCATTCAAGAGCGCCGTGCTGCGGCGGTTTTCGGAGCGCGGCGATGCGTCCAGGCTGAACGCCGCGCAACTAAACCGGATTTCGCGTATTCTGGCGCTTTTGGATGACGCCGTGCTGCCCGAGGACATGAACGTCCCCGGCCTGTATTTTCATGGGCTGAGGGGAAAGGCCAAGGGCCGGTATGCGGTGCGGTTAACCGGCAATTGGCGCATCACTTTCGGCTGGCGCGGGCAGGACGCCATTGAGGTTGATCTGGAGGATTATCACTAATGGCGCATAACAAACTTACTGCGGCGCTTCGCCCTGTGCATCCGGGCGAGATATTGCGCGAAGACGTGATCCCGGCGCTGCGGCTGAGCAAAAGCGATATTGCGGCGCATCTTGGCGTGTCGCGCCAGAGCCTGCATGAAATTCTGGCCGAGCGGCGGCCGGTTACCGCACAGATGGCGCTGCGCATCGGCAAGCTGTGCGGCAATGGGCCGGAAATCTGGTTGCGCCTGCAAAACAGCTATGATTTGCGGCGGGCGGAAAAAGCGATGCGTCCGGCGCTGGCTAAAATCCCTACTTTGTCATCGGCGGCGTAAAGCGATTTAATAGAGTCCCGCCGTTTTTGTCTGAGTGGACCGCTTCCCCCTCTTGGTGTCACCCCGCACTTGTTGCGGGGTCCAGGGTAAAATATACAGGCATTAGCGTGTGGCCCCTGGACCCCGGGAATAAATCCGGGGTGACAGGTAGGGGTACGGAAAATGCGGCATGAATATCTTACTGATCGGATCGGGGGGGCGCGAACATGCGCTGGCATGGGCGTTGCGCAAGTCGCCACTGCTGGGTCAGCTATATGTCGCGCCGGGCAATGGCGGGATTGCAGAGCTGGCTGAATGCGTGGCGTTGGATGCGCTGGATTTTGCCGCTGTTACGGCGTTTGTGAGGGCGCAGGATATTGGCTTTGTGATTGTCGGGCCGGAGGCGCCGCTGGTGGCCGGGCTTGTTGATCATTTGACCGCGCAAGGCATCCTGGCGTTTGGCCCTACGGCGGCGGCGGCACGGCTGGAAGGCTCGAAGGGCTTTACCAAGGATCTGTGCGCCGCCAATAATATCCCGACCGCCGCTTATCGCCGTTTCAGTGACGCGGCTGCCGCAAAAACCTATATCCGTCAGCAGGGCGCGCCGACCCGCTACGCCAGCGAAGCGTGGCGAGTTGTCATTAAGGCCGACGGGCTGGCGGCCGGCAAGGGCGTGGTGATTGCCGAAACACTGGCCGAGGCGGAGGCCGCTATCGATGATATTCTGGGCGGCGCATTTGGCGCTGCGGGCGCGCAACTGGTTGTGGAAGAATTTCTGTATGGCGAAGAGGCCAGCTTCTTTGTGCTGGTGGATGGCGCCACCGCGCTGCCGCTGGCCACCGCGCAGGATCATAAGCGGGTGGGCGAGGGCGACACCGGACCCAACACCGGCGGCATGGGGGCCTATTCGCCAGCGCCGGTAATGAGCGATGAAATCTGCGCCCAGACCATGCGCCGCATTATCGAGCCGACCATCGCCGCCATGGCGGCGGCCGGAACACCGTTCAGGGGGGTGCTGTTCGCGGGGCTGATGATTACCGATAAGGGGCCGTATCTGATTGAATATAATGCCCGCTTTGGCGATCCGGAATGCCAGGTGTTGATGGCGCGGCTGGAGAGCGATCTGCTGCCTGCATTGCTGGCGTCCGCCGAAGGCGCGCTGGCGGGTGTTAAGCTGAACTGGTCGGTCCAAAGCGCCGTTACCGTGGTGATGGCGGCCAAGGGCTATCCCGGCGACTATAAAAAAGGTGAGGAAATTGCCGGCCTATCGCTGGCCGGACAGACACCCGGGGTGCGGGTTTTTCATGCCGGAACCGCGCGGCAAAATGGGCAGCTGGTGAGCAATGGCGGACGGGTGTTGAATGTTACCGCCACCGGTGACACCATTAGCCAGGCCGTCAGCCGCGCCTACAGCGCCGTAGATAAAATTATATGGCCGGGCGGTTTCTGCCGCCACGATATTGCCTGGCGGGCACTGGAAAGAGAACGTCAAAGCGGCTAATATGCTTTAACATAAAGACAACACACGCAGCCGGGGACACGCACCATGGAAGAGCCAAACAGGCAGGAACAATTTTCCGGCACCAAGGAAGTGGACGCGAAGCATCGCATCGATGAGCGTGCGCTGTTTAGCTATATGCAGTCGCATGTAGAAGGTTTCGCAGGCCCCCTGAAACTAGAAGAATTCAAGGGTGGTCAGTCCAATCCGACCTACAAGCTGATCACCCCGCGCACGTCCTATGTGCTGCGCCGCAAGCCGCCAGGTATATTGTTGAAATCGGCGCATGCGGTTGACCGCGAATACAAAGTGATTTCGGCGCTGAACAAAACCAGCATTCCCGTGCCGCGCACATTCTGTCTGTGTGAGGACGAAAGCATTCTCGGCACCATGTTCTATATTATGGAATGCGTCGAGGGACGGGTGTTCTGGGAACC
>CAMTWQ010000020.1:0-8977 GCA_947085465.1 uncultured Alphaproteobacteria bacterium | reverse complement strand
TTTTTTCACTCTCTGTTCGTAACGGCCTGCCACGCGAAGCCAGAGGGCTGGCGGATGGGGTGAGATTCGAACTCACGGAGGCCGTGAAGCCTCGCCGGTTTTCAAGACCGGTGCCTTAAACCACTCGGCCACCCATCCATAATCAAGGCGGCATACCTATCAGGCGCGGGTCTTGCGGTCCATGGGCGTATATGCGGGTGTAGCCAATCGTCACTTTCCGGTATAATAGCTTATGGATATTTGACAAGTAGGGAGCGGCAATGTTGGCGCGAATCTATCAACCGGCGAGAACCGCCATGCAGTCGGGCCAGGCTAAAACCGGTGATTGGGTGCTGGAATTCGAGCCGGATTCGGCGCGCCAGGTTGAGCCGCTGATGGGCTGGACCTCGGCCTCTGACATGCGCGGCAGCGAAGTGCGGCTGCGCTTCGCCAGCCAGGAGGAAGCCCTCGCCTATGCGGACAGACATGGCGTCCAATATCAGGTGTTCGCCCCGCATCCGCGCAAAAAGCTGATTAAAGTATATTCCGACAATTTCCGTTTTGACCGCACAGCGCCCTGGACTCATTAAAAGACCCATATAGATAAGCCGTATGTGCCCGTAGCTCAGCTGGATAGAGCACAAGCCTTCTAAGCTTGGGGTCGCAGGTTCGAATCCTGCCGGGCATGCCATGCTCAATTGGGTCTGACCAAGAGCCCTGCCCAGATCAAGGTCTAGACCATGTTCGGATCATATGGAATCGCCACTTGCGATCCCATATGATCCGTAAAACAGGGTCGAGTTGATGTTTTAGAGCCATTTCCGTTTTGATTGAACCAAATGGTTCAATCAAAACGGAAATGGCTCTAGCGCGGCTCAAGAATAATCTGGGTCTGAGTCACCTGCGCCATCAGCGTACCGTCTTCACGCCGCACATGGGTCTGCCAGACATGGGTGCGCCGGCCCAGATGCAGCGCGGTGCATTCACCGATCAGCTTCGTTCCTTCGATCCCGGCGGCAAAAAAATTGGTCTTGGATTCAATGGTGGTGGTGCCAAATCCCTGCGCCAGATTCAGCGACGTGCCAATCGCCCCGAGAGTGTCGGCAAAGGCCATGATTGCGCCGCCATGCATAATACCTGGCATGGTGCATAGCTCGCGGGTGATTGTCAGCTCGGCCCTGACGCAATCGGGCGTGGCCGCCAGCAATCTGACGCCAAGGGTGGCTGGAAACAGCCCCTCGGTGGTGGCTTGCAATGTGGCAAGGGAAGGTGGTGAATTGGGCATGCGGGCCTCATGGGTAATTTTATGGTTCGAGAAAATTCACCTGACCGCTGTTCAACCCCAGAACGGCCCCGAGGATCAGCATTTTTTGTTGCAGCACAAGCCCCTCGATCAGGCGGCTGGAGTGCGATAGCTGGTTGACCGAGGCCTGCACATTGGCGGTGACAGCCAGCGTCAGTTTTTCCTCGCCGCTTAGCCCGCGCATTTGCGTAATCGGAAAAATGTGCGGTTTGATGCGGCTGACAAGGTCGTGAATGTTTTCCGAAGAAATTTCATGCGCGCCGTCGAGATAGTCCAGCGTCGCCTTGACAGCGCCGCACTGGGTGTGCCCCATCACCACAACCAGATTGGTGCCGAACGTGCTGGCGGCGAATTCAACGCTTCCCACCAGTGACGGGGCGACGATATTGCCGGCCACGCGGATCACGAACAGATCGCCGATGTCCTGGTCAAAGATCAACTCCACCGGCGCGCGCGCATCCGAGCAGCACAACACTATGGCTTTTGGCAATTGCCCGGACACCGCGAACTGTTTGAGTTTTAGCAGTGAGGAGAGCGGGGATTGAATGGATGTTCCATCCAGAAATCTTTTATTTCCGGATTTCAGATCATTCAAAATTTGCTCTGGATCGTTGGTAATCTGCATGGGCGAGGCCGCCTGTTCTTATGGGTAAATTTGCTGTCTGCGGGTGATACATGTTTCAACCCCGCAGGGCAACAGCGAGGTCAACCGGCATCACCGAAACAAGCGCAAGCTTCACATCCGGCCCGCCCTCGTCCCGCTGCGCAGTCATTCTATGTCCACGCTGGTCTACCGAAATAGCGGTGATAACGGTTTGGCTGCGCATGGTTAGAAACTTTTTCTTTTCTTTCTATCATGGATTACGCGACACCCGTAACGACCGGCAAGCCGGCGGCGCGCCATTCCGGCAGTCCGTCTTCCAGGCGGCGGACAGTGAAGCCCCGCGCCCGCAACAGGGCGACCGCCTCGTAAGACAATACGCAATAAGGCCCACGGCAGTAAGCGATGATTTCATGCTCAGGGTCAAGATCGGCCAGCCGCCGTTTGAGTTCGCCCAGCGGGATGTTGACGGCGCCGGGAAGATGGCCAAGCGCGAACTCGTCTTCGGGCCGCACGTCGAGCACCGTGACGATGCCCGCTTTGAGACGCTCCAGAAGTTCCGTGCGCGAGACGGCGTCTAGGCTGTCCCGGTCATTAAAATAGCTGCGCAGGATGCGTTCCACCTCGGCCGATTGGTGTTCCGCGATGCGCCGCAGCGACGCCAGCAGGTCGAGAACGGGGGCGTCCGCCAGACCGTAAAAGATGAACTTGCCGTCGCGGCGCGCGCTTACAAGACCTGCGCGACGCAAGTGCTGGAGATGCTGCGACGCATTGGCGATTGACGCCCGGATGCGATCCGCCAGCACTTCTACACTGCGTTCGCCCTGCGCGAGTTGCTCCAGAAGTTCTAGCCGGTGCGGATGCGCGACCGCCTTCGCCACGGCGGCAAATTGGGCAAACAGAACCTGTTTGGGATTTTCAGTTGACATGCTTTGCCAATCATTATTATATTATTCAATAGAATAATTGATTATATGACGTGAACGCTCCCATTTGTCAAGACCATTGCGTGTGAGAGGTGACATTGCCCGAGACCCTGCTCCAGTACGAACCCGCCATCCGGCTGAGCGCGTTCATCAGCATTTTTGCGGCGATGGCGCTGTGGGAGATGTTGGCGCCGCGACGGCCCCAGGCTGTCGCACGGCTTTGGCGCTGGCCCGGTAATCTCGGCATCGTTGCGCTCAATACCCTGCTTGTCCGGCTTGTATTTCCAACCGCCGCCGTCGGCATGGCCTTGAGCGGTGAAGCGCAGGGCTGGGGACTATTTCATGCGATCCAGGCGCCAGGCTGGTTTGCGATCATTGCCTCGGTAATTTTTCTCGACCTCGCGATTTATTTTCAGCATGTGCTGTTTCATGCTGTGCCCGCGCTGTGGCGTCTGCACCGGATGCACCATGCCGATCTTGAGTTTGACGTCACCACCGGCGCGCGCTTTCATCCCATCGAGATCCTGCTGTCGATGCTCATCAAGCTCGGTGTCGTCGCCGCGCTCGGCGCGCCAGCCGTGGCGCTGCTGATTTTCGAGGTGCTGCTCAACGCGACCTCTATGTTCAATCATGGCAATGTCCGCCTTGCTGAACGCTTTGATCGTGTGTTGCGCTGCTTTGTGGTCACGCCGGACATGCACCGCGTGCATCATTCAGTAATTCCTAGCGAGACCAACAGTAATTTCGGCTTCACTGTTCCCTGGTGGGACCGGCTGTTCGGAACCTATCGCGTGCAGCCCGCCGCCGGGCATCAGGAAATGACGATCGGCATTACGCAGTTCCGCGATCCGCGCGAACTCCGCCTCGAGCGCATGCTGGTGCAGCCGTTCCGCGAAGGTGTGGGCAACTATGCGTTATAGCCTGCGCGCCGCCATCACCTTCCTGCCCCGGCTGATACGCCGTTTGCGTGGCGGCGAGCCGTTTCGATGGATTGACGTGGGCGCGCTGGCGGGCCAACTCAAAGAACGCAGCGATATTGCCGTGATCGACGTGCGCGGGCCGGACGAGTTTACGGGGCCCCTTGGCCACATTGGCGCTGCGTTCAATATACCGGTAGCTGATTTGCCGGACAGATTGACTGAAATTAACGCACTCAAGGACAAGCCGGTCATTTTGGCATGCCGCACCGACAAGCGCTCAGCCAACGCCGCAACATTGCTCCGTGATGCCGGTTTTCGTGATGTCCATGTGCTGCGCGGCGGAATGGAGCGATGGAACCAGAACGGTTTACCTGTCGAAGGCCGGGCGGCTGGCTGATATTAAAGGGTAACGTCCTCTTTAATCCCGGAAAAAATATTCCGGTAAGTCTGGAACCCCGTAAAGGATACGAATGGCTCAAACCGGTCAAACAATTCCTCGAACCACGCCCGTTGCTGCTCCAAAAAATTCCGGTCATTACTGATGATTTCCAGCTAATTGGCCAGGACCAGCTCCAGAATGTCATTTCTCATTTGCGGTGCAAGGGGTAAGCGTGCCCTAGTAAAGCGGTCTGGAAACAGCAACTGGGTCGCCTTCCCAATTTGTGGATAGAACGCATCGCGCTCGCATGCGCCGAAATGATAGGCGATCTCCTCCGCCTCTGGCCCGATCAGGGTGGCGATGGCGGCGCGGTTTTTAATATCGATCAACGGATTATCAAACGCGACGGTGCCATAGACCGCATGATATAACCCCGCACTGCAAAGCGCCTCGCGGTTGCCCCATTGCGCCAGCAGTTTTTGCACCCCTTGAAGATGCGCCAGCAGCGATCCGTTGAGATGCTGCATTTCCTGCGCCCCAAGGTGTGCAAGTTTAGCAAAAATATTCTCAGTCATCGCATAACTCCATTTGGCATTACGTGCCTTTCTGGGTGTCCGTGAAACCGGGGCTAGCTCATGGCGTCCGCTTTAACTTCTTTAATTCCTGAATAATGATAGACGACAGAGATTATGGTCATGTGGGGGCTCCTGTAATTAGGGTCCATATTATCGCATAAATGGGGGAGGAGCGTCAGGGGCCATTATGACAATCACCCCGCATTTTCGGCCAGTAGCCGCGTGGCGGCACAGGCAATATCCAATTAGACTGAACCAATAGGTTCAGCCTGACCGGAAAAAACGGTTCCAGATTTCAAATGCGAGAGTAGCTTCTAAAACCAGAAGCGGATTCCCGCGACCAGCGAAGGGATATTTATATCCTCGCCCTCGCGCTGCGCTATGTCCGCAGTCTGGCCCAGTTTGCGCTCCCAGTTGACGCCGATATAGGGCGCGAATTCGCGCCGTATTTCGTATCGCAGGCGCAGGCCCAGTTCGATGTCATTGACGCCAGAACCGATACCGCGCGCGCTTGTATCTTGCGCCGCCAGGTTAATTTCGGCCGAGGGTTGCAGGATCAGCTTTTGGGCTAGCAGCAGCTCATATTCCGCCTTAAAGTGTGCCGACGCCTCGCCCTGGTTGCTGAGAAACGCCGCCGCATCCACTTCAAAATATTGCGGCGCCAGGCCCTGAAGACCAAATACCGCAAAGCTGCGCTCCTGATTGGGTTCAGGATCGTAACGAAGCCCCGCCTGCACATCGAAAAAATCTGTCACCATATGCGAAAGCAGCACCTGTATTTCGGCTTTTTCCGTTTTGCCTCCGGCAAGCTTTTCACCTTCGGTTTTCAGCCATAGTCTGTCATAATCGCCGCCAACCCAGCCCTGCGCCTCCCATTTCAGACTGTCCCTGCCGTCCTGGTTCCGGTATTCAAACTGGTCCGCCTGAAAGAAGATGTAGTTCGGCTCATGCTTTTCCATCGCCAAAGCTTTAGTTGTCAGTGTACAGAACAAAAGCATAAAAACCGCAGCGCGCCTATTCATGACGGGGTTCCATATTGGCGGCCACTGGCCCCTCGACAATCACCTTGCGCATCATGCCTGTCGCCATGTGATAGAGCAGATGGCAATGAAACGCCCATTCGCCCATCGCGTCGGCGGGCACGTCCACACTCAGGGATTGCCCGGGCGGCACATTGACCACATGTTTCAGCGGGTTGAATTTTTTCTTGCCGGTGTCAAGCTGCATCCACATGCCATGCAGGTGCATGGGGTGGCTCATCATGGTCTGATTGACGAAGGTAAAGCGCACCCGCTCGCCATATTTCAGGCGGATCGGTTCGGCCTCTGAAAATTTCTTGCCATCGAACGACCAGAAATAGCGCTGCATATTGCCGGTCAGCTTCATCTCAATCTCGCGGTCCGGCGCGCGATAATCCGCATAGGGCTTCATGGCTTTCAGATCGCCATAGACCAGAACCTTGCCGCCATGTTTAGCAGCCTTTGGCGCGAGGCCGCTTTGCATTCCGGTCATGTCCATTCCCGGCATTTCCATGCCAGGCATGGCGCTGTGATCCATCCCCTCCATCCCCGCCATATCCATGCCCATATCCGACATGCTTAATTGCGGGCGCGGGCGCAGCGCCGGAATTTCACCGCTCATGCCCGCCTTGGGGGCCAGCGTTGCGCGCGCATAACCGGTGCGGTCCAGGGATTCGGCAAAGATCGTGAAGGGTTTTTCCTCTGTAGGCTGAACAATGACGTCATAGGTTTCGGCCACCGCGATGCGCAGTTCGTCCACGGGAACCGGCTGTACATTATTGCCATCGGCCTGCACCACGGTCATTTTCAGGCCGGGAATGCGCACATCGAAATAGCTCATGGCCGAGCCATTGATAAGGCGCAAGCGCAGCCGTTCGCCCGCCTTGAACAGGCCGGTCCAGTTCTGCGCCGCGCTTTTGCCGTTGACCAGAAATGTATAGCCACTGACATCGGAAATATCCGTGGGGGTCATGCGCATTCTGCCCCAATCGGCGCGGTCTTTCACGGTTGCCCGCAATCCCTTTTCCGAGACATCTTTGAAAAATGTTCCAACGGTGCGTTGCGCGTAATTATAGTAATCGCTGTTTTTCTTCAGATGACCAAGGATGGCTTCGGGTTTTTCATCGCTCCAGTCGGACAGCATCACCACATAGTCGCGGTCATATTTATACGGCTCACGCTTCGCTGGCGTGATCACCAGCGGGCCATAGACGCCGTCCTGTTCCTGCAGGCCGGAATGGCTGTGATACCAGTAGGTGCCCGACTGTTTGATTTTGAATTGATAGGTAAAGGTCTCGCCCGGTTTGATGCCGGGAAAGCTGATGCCGGGTACGCCATCTTGCGTGTAGGGCACCAAAATGCCATGCCAATGCAGCGACGTGTCGGTGTCCATCTTGTTGGTCACATGGATGGTCACATCTTCGCCTTCGGTAAAACGCAATTCAGGGCCCGGAATTTGACCGTTGATCGCCATAGCCTGGCGCTCACGCCCGTTATAACCCGTGCGCATCTCATCAATGCTCAAGTTATAAGTTGCGGCGATTGCTCCGGAACAAGTAATCAGTACAAAGAGTGTTGTAAGCAAAAACCAGAAATTACGCATGATCATCCCTTTCATTTGGCAAAATCGATGCGGCCCATCATTCCGGACTCGTAGTGCCCCGGCATGTTGCAGGCGAATTCAATTTCCATTGCCTTGGTGAATTTCCATACCATTTCCTTGCTTTCACCTGGCGCCAGCAGGACGGTGTTGGGATCGTCATGGCGCATCGGCATGCCCTTGGCTTTTCCGGTCTCGCCCATATCCATTTTGTCCATGTCCATTTTGGAATGGTCCATGTTCATTTTCTCAGGGCTGATGCCGGTTGGGGTGAGCATGCCCATCTCCATCATCTCCGCCATTTCCTTGCGGTGCTCCGTATGGGCGGCCAGGGTGCCGATGCTGAACTCGTGCAGCAATTCACCGTTATTTTTTAGCACAAAGCGAACGGTTTCGCCCTGCTTCACCGAAATCGCATCCGGCTCATAATAATTATCGGCCAGATTGACAGTGATGCTGCGGGTGGCGGACGCGGGGTTGCCGGGCGCGCCAAATTCGTAAGTGTGACCGGGTGCGGCCAACGCCGTAGCGCCGGGGCCTGAAACGGCGATGCCGATAACAACAGCCAGGGAAAAAAATGTCGGATTCATGGTATGTCCTATGCATTGATACGTGAACGGCCTGACGCGCGGACGCAGCAGTTGAGCCGGAAAATCTGGGAATGTTTAGCGCCGTGCGCGGATCAGGCGCGGCGCGGCGGATGAAACGGCGGCTCGCTGCGATGCACGGCCGTGATGCGCGCCAATGCGGGCGCAATGCGTCCGGTCACGCGCAATCTTACCTGAGCCGGGGGACGCTCATTCATAATGACCGGCACACAGGCCAGCATACAGCAGCCCCCGTCAGCTTTTGTGTCATCCTGCGAATGATCAGATGTTTGATGATGGGACGCCGCCGAATCGGTGTGCGCCGCGTCTATATTCATATGATCTGTATTCAAATGGGCTGCAGCCGGAGACGGCCCCATCAGGGCGCTCACCACCAGCGAAACGCTAAAGGCAATGATAATGCCTACAGACCACCGCACGGTATAACAGCCTCCTCCCGACTTTGAAAAATGCCTCGCATAATACCTAATGGTTTTAAGCCGCGCGCGCGGTGGCCAGCGCCGCGAGCGTGCCCCCGGGGTCGCGGGCAACCAGCACCAGCAGAGCGCGCGCGGCGGGATCAATGGTGTTACGCCCCTGTTCCCAGTTGCGCAAGGTTGCAACGGGAATGCCCAGCGCCGCGGCAAACGCCGCCTGCGTCATGTCAAGCCGCGAGCGCAAATTGCGCGGCGCGATCAGCATGTCGAGGGTGACAAAAGGAGCCGTATCCGGATCATCCGCGATCTGGCGGGCAATCTCAGCATCGCCAGGGACGCGGAATTTTTTCCGGCCAACCTTTGACGCGGAAGCCTGAATCTCTTTCAGCGTTTTGCGAACGATTGCCATAATTCACGTTCCTTACTTGTGTCCCATTCAAACCGCATAAGCGTATATACGCGAAACGCGTAGTTTGTCAAGCTACGTTAGCGCTGAGAACCACCGGAAGCTGTCGATAGCTAATTAAAATGTCCGGTTTTCATAGCACATTAAATGTCCGCTGCTTTTTGTTGTTGGGCCTGTGGGGATGTGGGCAACGCGCAGCGTTGTCCAGCATATCCACAGGCTGGCCGTTGAGCGGACTTAAGCGG
>CAMTWQ010000019.1:0-14846 GCA_947085465.1 uncultured Alphaproteobacteria bacterium | reverse complement strand
TACCAACGGCCTGATGAATTGACTCTGCGGGGGATTCCCTTTTTTGCTGGAATGTGATTCAAGTCATGCATCTTGATTCGGAGGTGCGCGATGGGCCATGCGATTGGAATTACGAGACAGTACGATGCAGGGGCGTTGCGCAAGCTGGCGCGGCGCGAACGCGATGGCCGGGTGGCGTCACGATTATTGGCGATTGCTTCGGTGCTGGACGGGGTGAGCCGCACGGATGCGGCGCGTCAGGCTGGCATGGAGCGTCAAACGCTGCGCGATTGGGTGCATCGCTTTAATGCAGATGGCCCGGCAGGCTTACGTAATGCACCACAGGGCCATCCGGCGCGGCGGCTGACGGCGGCGCAGGAAGCTGAAGTGAGAGCGCGTGTTTTGGCGGGGCCTGATCCGCAGACAGACGGATTGGTGCGATGGCGCTGTACGGATGTGCAGAGCTTTATCGCCGAGACCTACCAGGTGCAGTATCATGTGCGCAGCATCGGCAAGCTGCTGCACAAACTGAGGCTCAGCCATGTCTCGGTGCGTCCGGTTCACCCTGAAAGCGACGTTGCGGCACAGGAGAGTTTTAAAAAAACTTCGCCGCCGGGGTTGAGGCCATTATCCCGGACCATGCGCGCGGCAAACCGCTTGAAATCTGGGTGCAGGACGAAGCCCGTGTCGGCCAGAAAGGCACGCTGACCTACGTCTGGGGCGAGAAAGGCAAACGCCCGCGCGCGCCGCGAGATCAACGCTACGACTGCGCCTACATCTTCGGCGCCGTTTGCCCCGCGCGCGGCAAAGGCGCGGCGCTGGTCATGCCGCACGCCGACACCTGGGCGATGAACAAGCACCTGGCCGAGATCAGCGGCGAGGTCGCGCGTGGCGCTCATGCCATCGTCATTATTGATGGCGCCGGATGGCACACCACCAAATCCCTTATCGTGCCAGACAATATCAGCCTGATGCGATTGCCTGCCTATAGCCCGGAACTCAACCCGCAGGAAAACATCTGGCAATACTTGCGCCAGAACGCGCTTGCCAACCGATGCTTTGAGAATTACGACGCCATTGTTCAGGCATGCTGCAAGGCATGGAATGACCTCATCGCTTTGCCGGAAACAATCAAATCCATCGCAAGCCGGGAGTGGTTCGAATATGTCAGATCATAGGGCCGTTGGTCTAATCTATCTGGAATTGATTGCAATCAATGCTGTGTCAGAAAACTATTGTTAGCCTTAGGCTCCGTTCATCAGCCGATGGAAGGAGCCCAACCACCTGATCCCTGGATGTATTCCTGGCATTCCGGGGATATTTTTTGCGCAGACAGCGGCGCCAATGCAATAGACGTTCAAATGGCGCTGCGCCAATCGTGGCATTTCCCGATGACTGACCGGTCCGCATCGTGACACAGACGCAACCCGGTTAACAGCCCAGTGATTTTAATCAGCGCTTATGTGTGATTATGACCAATTCCGGACGCGTCCGGTATCAACATGCACAAAACCCGAAGCGGGATAATAGCCGACGCCGCCTGCGCGCAGGCTTAGTGCGGCGCGGCGCAGGTCGGCCAGCTTGCAGCCGGGTAGCGCGATGTCGATGGCTTTGCCGCTCATATGCAGGCTGCGATTGGCGACGCCGCCGCTATGGGCGCGCAGTTTGGCATTGCTTGCAGCCGAGCGGTAACCGGAAATCACATGGAAGGTTTCACGTGTCCCGATCTTGCCTTGCAGCGCATGCAGAAGATCAAGCAAGCCCGGGTCGATGGCGCTGATTTCATTGGTGCGATGGTCGCGGAGCACATGGTTGATCTGCCCCAGCGCCTCTGGAATGAATTTCCCTTCCGCCCAGAACTCCGTTCGCAGGTTTTCTCCGGTATGCAAGTTATGAAATGAAAGCTTTTTGGAACGATCCAAAGCATTGCCATAGGCAAAGGCGCGCCCGGAAAGAAGACTGAACGCGCAGGCGCCCCCAACACCTAGCAGGCTGCGGCGATTAAGCTGCAAAGCTTGATCTTGCATTTGATTCTCTGGTGCTTTCAACATGAATTCCCTGGGTTTGGCAGTCAATTACTGGCGCGGATCATTATCCTAGACGTCTTTTAATAAGAAGTTACTCTGGCGCGTCAAGTTTTAATGCAGTACGCAACAGGGCGTCGCGGCCATATATGTCGTCCCGGAACTGCAACGCGCCCGCGCCGTCCACCCAGGCGGTGCGGTAAATAATGTGGACCGGCAAGGGCTTGGCAAGTTTCACCACCTCGGTTTTTGCGCTGATCATGGCTTGCGCCAGACGCGCGGGCGGCCAGTTGACATCATTGTCCAAAGCAAACAATGCCAGTTCAGCCGCTTTTTGCACACGGATACAGCCGGAGCTGAAGCCCCGGCTATGCTTCACGAACAACTCCTTATGCGGCGTGTCGTGCAGATAGATGCCAAAATCATTGGTCAGAGAAAAACGGACCCCGCCCAACGCACTGAGCGGGCCTGGCTCCTGGCGCAAACGGAAACGTAGATTATTCGCTGTGACGGCGCGCCAGTTGATTGTATCGGGATTAAGCTCCCTGGCATCCGCCCTCCAGCTTTCAAAGACGCGAAATCCCTGCTGCCTGAGATAGGCGGGGTTGGCTTTAATTTTTGGCAATACATCCAATTTCGCCAGACGTGGCGGCGGTGTCCAACTGGGTGACAATACCAGGTTGATAATCCGATCACTGAATATCGGTGTACGCCGATATTCACGCCCAACTACAACTGGGCTGCGGATCACAATTTTGTTGTCGTTCACCGCAATCAATTCGAAACCCGCAATATTGACCAGCACGTAACGCGGCCCGAAATCATCATCAAGCCAGCGCAACCTCTCCATATTAAGGATGATTTGCCTGATGCGTTCCTGCGGATAAAGTTTAAGCGCACGCCGCGTATCGCGACCAGCCACGCCATCCACGTCCAGGCCGTGCCGGGCCTGAAACGCCCTGACAGCGCCATCAAGCGCATCATCGAAATAATCATTGCCGGAAATATGCTCTTGCAGGCCGCCAAGCAGCGCCATTTGACGCCGCAGCGTCATGATGGCGGCGCTCCGCTGTCCCTTCTCCAGTTTGGGTCCATCTGGCAGGATGGGCCAGGCATGCGTGGCGGCAAGCGAACGCATCCACGCCAAAGCCTTCCGCAGTGGGTCATATCCAGGCGTTGCAGGCGCCAGACCACGCAGCCATGCCGCAAAGTCCTTTGCGTCCAGTCCCGTCCGAAGGACAAGGAGCGGATCAGCCAGATCAGGCGTGACATGCAACTCCGGATCAATCTCATGGGGCTTGAGCCGGCCATTATTGATATCTGAAATATATCGAAGGAATGCCGCCGACAGCAGCACATCGGCTTCGGCGATCTGACGCGCCGAAGCCTTTTCAGGCGGCGACGCACTCAGCCCCGCTGCATAATCACGCGGCGACAGGCCTTCCAGCCCGGCGTCCACTAGCACCCGTTGCAGCATTAGGGCTTTATTGCGCTGGTTACGGTCTGTCCACCACAGGGGTTCGCCCTGCCGCATCATGTATAACCGTCTTGCCGTATCCATGATAACGGGAGAAAAATTATGCTGGACCGGAATGCCGCCGCTGAAGATTTCCCTGATTTCACCCCTGATTTCATCCCTGATTTCAATGGCGGCGGCGTGCTCGCCCGCATGGGCCCACATCGGAACAGTTATGACAGCGAGTAGCGCGAAAACCAACACCTGGATACAATGCATCAGGCGGCCTTGCTGGAAAGTATGTCTGGCGCCTGGAGCCATTTCCGTTTTGGCTGAACCCTCAGGTTCAACCAAAACGGTAAAAGCGGCGCTGCCAATTTTTTCCCGGGCCTTTTCCCGGGCGATGGTTCAAGCAGCTTTAATCTCGATTTTTTTCTCAGGCTTGATGGCCTCCGGTTTTTTGGGAAGGGTTATGGTAAGCACGCCCTTGCTAAATTTCGCATCAATCTTGTCCGCATCCACTTCATCCGGCAGCGCAAAGCTGCGTTCAAAAGCACCGAAGCTGCGCTCATGCAGATAGTAATCCTTTTTCTTCTCCTCTTTCTCGTCGCGCTTCTCGCCCTTGATGGTCAAATTGCCGTTGACCAGCTTTACCTCAATGTTTTTTTCATCCATGCCGGGCAATTCGGCGTTGACCTGATAGGATTCGGTCTTATCCACGATGTCAACCACCGGGTCGCCGCCCCAGCTTAGCCCGCGCCGCAACACCGGCTCAATGTCCTGAAACGAGTGGCGGAATGGCGCGCGCCAGAAATCGCGGTCGAAATCCTCGAACAGCCGGTCAATCTCGTGGCGCAGACTTTCGACCGGACGCCAAGCTTGCAACCCGGGCGATTTTTTCTCCATATGTACAGGCAGTTTGGTTGCTGGTTCGGTCATGTCCGTCTCTCCTGTTAGGGGTTAAGATACGGAAAGCTAAGCGAACTGACACGCATCTGAATTGACCTAAATCAATTCAATATCAGATTTTTTCGATATTCTGAATCTGCCGGGGAAAGTTCTTGCGACTGTCGTTGGCATCATTTCTGGCGCGGTGAAATCGCCCGCCACAATTCAGCGAGATAACGCATGGCGCATAAACAGGTTTTGTTTCGATCTGAAGCCCGCGAAAAAATACTGCGTGGCGCATCACAGCTTGCAGATGCGGTGCGCGTGACGCTGGGGCCGCGATCAAAATCGGTGTTGATCGAAAAAAAGTGGGGCGCGCCCATCGTCTGTAATGACGGCGTGACTATCGCCAAGGAGTTTGATCTCAAAGACCCGGAAGAAAATCTGGGCGCCCGGATGATGCGCCAGGCCGCGGAAAAGACCGGCGAGATGGTCGGCGACGGCACCAGCACCTCTACCATACTGGCGCATGCGATATTGGCCGACGGCATCCGCAATGTTGTTGCGGGCGCCAGCGCAATTGATATCAGGCGCGGGCTGGATCGGGGCGCCAGGGCCGCGATTGAAGCGTTACGCGCCCTATCCCGGCCGGTGGCGACACGCAAGGAGAAGGCGCAGGTCGCCGCGATCTCGGCGCACAATGATCCCGCAATTGGCGAGCTCATCGCGGAGGCGATGGACAAGGTTGGAAATGATGGGGTGATCACGGTCGAAGAATCCAAGACAACAGAAACAGCACTTGATGTTGTGGAAGGCATGCGGTTCGACCGTGGCTTCCAGTCACCCTACTTCATCACCAATCCGGAAAAGATGGAGGCCATTCTGGAGAATTGTCTGATCCTGCTGTCTGATCGAAAGATCAGCGTCCTCAACGACATGATCCCCTTGCTGGAACAGGTCGTAAAAGCCGGGAAAACATTGCTGGTGGTGGCGGAAGAGGTTGAGGGTGAGGCGCTTGCGACACTCATCGTCAATCAGATTCGCGGCGTGCTGAAATGCAGCGCCGTCAAGGCCCCGGGATTTGGCGACCGCCGTAAGGCGATGCTGCAGGACATTGCAGTTCTAACAGGCGGACAGGTGATTTCCGAGGAGCTGGGCCTGAAGCTTGAGCATATGACGCTTGAGCAGCTTGGGCGCGCCAAGCGCGTTGTCATCGACAAGGATAATACCACGGTTATCGGCGGTGGCGGTGATCGTGCACAAATCGACGGCCGCGTTGAACAAATTCGCCGCGAAATCGAAAAGACCACCAGCGATTACGACAAGGAGAAACTGCAGGAGCGCCTGGCGAAGCTATCGGGGGGCGTCGCCGTGATCCGTGTCGGCGCGCCTTCGGAAGCGGAAATGAAATCCAAAAAAGAGGCGCTCGACGACGCCATCAACGCCACCAAGGCTGCGGTCGCGGAGGGCATTGTTCCCGGCGGCGGTTTGGCGCTGCTGCGCTGTATCGCGGCCGTGGCGCAGGAGGAGGCGAAATGCGAAGGCGATGAACGGACCGGCGTCCTCATCGTCAAACGCGCGCTTGAGGCGCCAACACGCCAGATTGCCGAAAACTCGGCGGTGGACGGCGGCGTGGTGGTCGCCCGCATGCTCGAAGGCAAGGGCAATTACGGTTTTGACGCCGGGCGGAAAGAATATGTCGATCTGGTTGAGGCCGGCATCATTGATCCAACCAAGGTCGTGCGTATCGGGCTGGAAAACGCCGTATCCGTGGCAGGTATTTTGCTGCTGACCGAGGCGACCATGACCGAAATTCCCGAGCCTGAGAAGGCGCACATACCGGGCGCAGAAATGCAGATGTAGGCCAGTGCGCTGCCGCTCCGTCCATAAAAGAAACTGCCATGTCAAATGAAACACATATTATCCGCAAGGGCGCTTCTTTCGCCATACCGCCCAACCTCGGCAATTACGACACGGCGTACGGGAGTTTTTCGTGGGCAGAAGCGCGTGGGCGCCTTGATGGTTTGCCGGACGGCAGACTGAACATCGCCTATGAGGCTGTTGACCGGCACGTCCACCATGGCCATGGCGGCAAGACCGCCATTCGCTGGTTATCAAAAGACAATGCACGGCGCGACATCAGCTATGCGGAACTCGCCACTGAAACAGACCGCTTTGCCAATGCGCTGAAGGCGCTGGGTGTTGCCAAAGGCGATGCTGTTTTCGCGCTGGCCGGCCGGGTTCCTGAACTTTATATCGCGGCGCTCGGAACCCTGAAAAATGGCAGCGTTTTCTGCCCGATGTTTTCGGCATTTGGGCCAGAACCCATTCGCACACGGATGGAGCGCGGCGATGCTGTGGCGCTGGTTACCACGCGGCGGCTGTATGAGCGCAAAGTGATGAGTTGGTGGCGGGACCTGCCATCGCTCAAACATATCATCCTGATCGACGGTGAGGAGACCAGAGAAGCCGGGGTGATCGGCTGGAGGCAGGTCTTGCAACAGGCAGGCAGCGGGCCAGCGCTTGCGCAAACCATGCCGGAGGACCGGGCACTGCTGCATTTCACCAGCGGCACCACGGGACGGCCCAAGGGCGCGATCCATGTGCACGCAGCGGTGATCGCGCATCACATTACCGGGCAGTTTGCGCTGGATATGCACCCCGGCGACATTTTCTGGTGCACCGCAGACCCTGGATGGGTGACTGGCACGTCCTATGGTATTATAGCGCCGCTGACCAACGGGCTTACCATGATTGTGGACGAGGCGGAGTTTGACGCCGCGCGCTGGTACCGCATCCTTCAGGAAGAAAAGGTGACGATCTGGTACACCGCGCCAACCGCCATCCGTATGCTGATGAAAAGCGAAGCTTCCGTCCCGCCGCCAGCGCATCACAGCCTGCGTTTCATGGCAAGCGTCGGCGAACCGCTTAACCCCGACGCGGTTGTGTGGAGCAACGAGAAATTTGGCCTGCCGTTTCATGACAATTGGTGGCAGACAGAGACCGGCGGCATCATGATCGCCAATTACGCGTCGATGGACGTAAAGCCCGGCTCCATGGGGCGTCCGTTGCCGGGCGTTGAGGCGGCAATTGTGGATACGCCTGAAGAAGGCGGATTGGAGATAGTCAATAAAGCCATGACCGTGGGCGAACTGGCGCTCAAGACAGGATGGCCTTCGATGTTTCGTGGTTATCTGCATGAAGAAGAACGTTATCAAAAACATTTTCGCGATGGCTGGTATCTTACGGGTGATCTGGCGATGCAGGACGAGGATGGGTATTTCTGGTTCGTTGGGCGCGCCGATGATCTTATCAAATCGGCAGGACATCTCATTGGCCCATTCGAGGTAGAAAGCGCATTGACCGAACACCCGGCCATAGCCGAAGCAGCCGTCATTGGTTTGCCGGATGAGGTCGCGGGAGAAGTTGTGAAAGCCTTTGTCGCGCTTAAGCCCGGCATTGCGCCAAGTGAGGAAATCAGGAAAGATATTCTGGGCTATGCGCGCAAGCGCCTTGGCCCCGCCGTTGCGCCAAAGTTGCTCGATTTTACCGATAATCTTCCGAAGACGCGCAGCGGCAAGATCATGCGCCGGTTGCTCAAGGCGCGCGAACTTGGTTTGCCGGAAGGCGACATTTCCACGTTAGAGGTCGCGTCATGACAGTGAAGGCCGAGCCGAAACTGAGGCTTACCCATGACGAACTGCTGGCGTTCTATCGCCAGATGGTGCGCATCCGGCGATTTGAGGAAAAATGCGCCGAGCTTTATCAGGCGGAAAAAATTCGCGGCTTTCTGCATCTGGCGATTGGCGAGGAAGCCATCGCCGCCGCCGTCATGCAGGTATTGCGGCCCGATGATGCGATCATTTCGACCTATCGTGAACATGGCCATGCGCTGGCGCGCGGCATTCCCATGCGCGCCATTATGGCGGAGATGTTTGGCAAGGAGGCGGGGTGCAGTGGTGGGCGCGGCGGTTCGATGCACCTGTTTGACAAGACTACGCGGTTTTATGGCGGCAACGCCATTGTAGGGGGCGGCCTGCCACTTGCAGTGGGCGCGGCGCTGGCGGATAAAATGCAGGGGCGCGACAGCGTTACGGTCTGCTTCTTTGGCGAGGGCGCGGTGGCCGAAGGTGAGTTTCACGAAAGCCTTAATCTTGCAGCGCTTTGGAAACTTCCCGTCCTGTTCGTATGCGAGAATAATCTGTACGCCATGGGCACAGCGCTTGAGCTTTCTGAATCGCAACCAGACATTCACCTTAAAGCCCAAAGTTATAATATTCCATCGCAAGCCATTGATGGCATGGATGTTGTCGCACTCGCTGCTGCCGCCAAACATGCTGTTGCGGCCATTCGTGAGGGGCGCGGCCCGTATTTTCTTGAATGCCGGACCTATCGCTTTCGCGGCCATTCCATGTTCGATACACAGCTCTATCGCGACAAAGCCGAGGTCGAATCCTGGAAGGCAAAAGACCCGATAGCGCGTTTTCGCACCTGGCTGCACGAAGCGCATCTTATGCATGACGACGCCTTACAGGCTGTCGAGCAGGCGGTGGATGCAGAGATGGAAGATGCCATTAAATTCGCTGAGGCGGCGCCGCTTGAACCGGTGGAAAAGCTGACAGAACATGTTTATGGCGAAGCTGCTTGCGTCGTTCCGGCGGTAATCGCGTCGTCCGCACGTGAGCTTACCTATCGCGAGGCGGCGCGCGAGGGTTTACGCGCGGCATTGGCCCGCGATCCGCGGGTATTCATGATGGGCGAAGATATTGGCCATTATGGCGGCTGCTATGCGGTCTCAAAAGGCATGCTGGCCGAATTCGGACCTGAGCGGATACGCGACACGCCGCTTTCGGAATCCGGTTTTGTCGGCGCGGGCATTGGCGCTGCCATGTCCGGCATGCGCCCCATTGTTGAGGTGATGACGGTTAATTTTTCGCTGCTGGCGTTGGATCAGATCGTCAACAGCGCGGCCACAATCCGGCATATGTCGGGTGGACAATTTGGCGTTCCACTGGTGCTGCGCATGGCGACAGGCGCGGGACGCCAGCTTGCCGCGCAGCATTCGCACAGCCTGGAAGGATGGTTCGCGCATATTCCCGGCCTAAAGGTTCTTGCCCCCGCCACCCATGAAGATGTTTTCGGAATGGTGCTGGCTGCGCTTGAAGACCCGGACCCGGTTTTGATTTTCGAGCATGTCATGTTGTACAATACGCAAGGCGTACTGCCCGAGAATGCGGGCGCGGTGGATATTTCGAAAGCTGCCATCCGGCGCCCCGGCAGCGATGTAACCTTGATTACCTATGGGGGTTCGCTGCCAAAAACCCTGGCGGCGGCGCAGGAGCTTGCGGCGCAGGGCATCAGCGCCGAAGTGATCGATTTGCGCGTTTTACGCCCGCTTGATACGGCCACGATTATCGCTTCTGTCGTCAAAACGCGCCGCGCCGTTATCGTCGATGAAGGCTGGCGCACGGGAAGCCTGTCCGCAGAGATTTTTGCCATCATTATTGAGCAGGCGTTCTGGGAGCTGGATGCGCCAGTTGCCCGGATATGCAGCGCGGAGGTTCCCATTCCCTATCCGCGGCATTTGGAGGAAGCGGCGCTGCCGCAGACACCGGCCATCGTCGCGGCGGTGCTAAAGCTCATGAGCCTCTGATGTATGAATTCCGCATGCCTTCTCTTGGGGCGGATATGGAATCCGGCACCCTGGTTGAATGGCTGAAAAAACCAGGCGACGCTATCTCTCGTGGCGACATTGTTGCGGTCGTCGAAACGGAAAAAGGCGCGGTCGAGATCGAGATATTCATGTCGGGCACACTTGACCAGTGGCTGGTGCAGGAAGGGCAAACCGTTCCTGTGGGAATGCCGCTTGCGCTGATCGCAACAGAAAAGGAAGAGAAAGCGCCATCTATTTCCGCGCCTGCGCCCCGGCCTGCCTCTGAAAAAGCTGAAGCGCCGCCGCCGGTCCCGGCCGCCGTTCAGGCCCAGCCACTGCCGGTTACGCAGGCCCCGCCGCCTGTAGCCCTGGCCGCAGAAGCGCGCATAAAGGCATCGCCCGCTGCCCGCGCCTATGCCCGCGAACATGGGATTGATCTTGCCGCGATTACGCCGGGAACGCCCGGCGGCGCCATCCTGCGCGCCGATGCGGAACGGGGCGCGGCATTGCAAACACAGGCGCCTGCAACGCCAACGCCCGCATCTGCGCGCAGATCAAAGCATGGATTTGATTTTGATAAAATGCGTCATGCGATTGCCGCCGCCATGGCGCGGTCAAAACGGGAAATTCCGCATTATTATCTCAGTACACAAATCAATTTGCGTCACGCAACAGCGTGGCTTACCGAGACCAACGCCAACCGCCAACCGGAGCGGCGCCTATTGATGAATGTGCTGCTTCTGAAAGCTGTGGCGCAGGCGGTAAAAGCCTATCCCAGGTTCAATGGATTTTATTTGAATGACGCATTCACCCAGGCGCAAGGCATTCACCTTGGCCCGGCCATCTCTATTCGCGGTGGCGGCCTGGTTGCGCCCGCGATGCATGACTGCGACCAAAAATCGCTTGATGAAATCATGACATCCCTGCGCGATCTGGTTGCGCGGGTGCGCGCCGGGTCGATCCGAAGCTCTGAAATGTCGGACCCGACGATCACGGTCACGGCGCTTGGCGAGCGTGGTGTTGATGCCGTGTTCGGCGTGATTTATCCACCGCAAGTGGCGATTGTTGGTTTTGGCGCGCCCCATCTTGCGCCTGTTGCGCATGCAGATGGCGGACTGGCGGTGGAACCCGTCATACTCGCAAGCCTTGCCGCCGATCACAGGGTGACAGACGGCCATCTCGGTGCGCGTTTTTTGTCGCAGATCGCAGCACTTTTGCAGGAGCCTGAAAAGCTATGACCCGGGATGAAATATTGGCGCGGGTGTTTGCCGAGCTTGAGAGTGTCGCGCCAGGATGTGCGCCCGAGAACGCCGATCCGGACGCGGCGCTGCTGGACGAACTCGATATTGATTCAATGGACTTTCTGAATTTCATCATCGCCCTGCACAAATCACTTAATATCGATATTCCGGAAAGTGATTATCCTGAACTCGCTACGCTGAACGGCGCCGTGGTTTACCTGCTGCAGAAGGCGAATGGATAGATTTCGGACGTAAATCGATTAACCAGGGAGAATCCCATGACGGCTGGACAGCTTCTTATCGCGGATGTTAGGGAGACCGGAGAAAGTGCGTACGCCGTTTCCATCTCAGTGTCCGGGCATACCATTCTGGGGGATGAGCCGGTTGCCTCTGGCGGGGGTAATTTGGGGCCGGCGCCTTTCGATCTGCTGCTTGCCGCGCTGGGGGAATGCACCGCCATGACCGTGCGCTGGTTTGCCATTGCGCAAAAATGGCCGCTTGTAAAGGTGGAGGTGAAACTATCGCACCGCAAAAGCAGGGCGTCAGACGTGCCGGAAGGTGCGGGCAAATCCGGCCTGATAGATGTGTTTGAAAAGCAGGTGATCCTGCATGGTGATGCGCTTGGTGCGGACCAGCGCCGCAAACTGCTGGAGGTAGCGGAAAAATGCCCGGTTCACCGCACTTTGCAGTCCGGCGTGGTGATCCGGACCAGCGGCTGATAATTGCACCTGCGGCAAAATTTCATGCCGGAATCACCGCCGTCGCCTGCGGCCCCTTTTCGCCCAGTTCCAGCGAGAACCGGATTTGCTGCCCGACTTCCAGTTTATCAAAATCCGTGCCGGTTACGCTGTTGCGATGGAAATACACCTCGTCACCATCCGGGGTTTCGATGAAGCCGTAGCCTTCATAATAGAACATGCGCACGATCCGGCCGTGCAGCGGCTCTGCATGCGCTTTGATATTTCCTTCGATCCTGCGGTCCTTGTCCTGTAATTGGCGGCGCGCCGCCATAAAGGCGTCGCGGATCGCAACATAGGCGTCTTCATGCGCATGATCGAGCGGTGGATTGCGCTGCACGTTAACTTCTGCGCCACCCGGAAGGGCCATATGAATCTTGACATCAAACAGGCCGCCCTGATGTTTGTGATGCCGCGGGGCTATGATTGCAACATGACAAGAGGTGATGCGGTCATGAAATCGCTCCAGCTTGTCGATTTCCTTTTCGATCCGTGCGCGCACGGCGTCCGACGCGGCCATACCCTCAAATGTAATTTCATACGGCATCTGCATTTTTGATCTCCTGGTAAAGTTATTCTTTTGGCTGCCTGTTCTGCATTTCGCTCACCTGCTTGCGCAGCGCTTCGATTTCCTTCTGCATCCGCTCTACTTCCTGAGCGTGCATCATCATCATGCCGCCTGGCGCATTGCCGGAGCTGCCGCCGTGCCACATGCCGCGCATCGGCATCATTTTTCCATCCTTCATCATATCCCAGCAGGGATAGATTGGTACGTTCTGCGGCGGCGTTCCTGGTGCTGTGGCTGTGTCGGCTGCGTTGGCGGCTAGCGGCAGCGTTAGCATGGCCCCCGCCATCAGTATTTTTAGCAAGCTGTTCATCATGATTTTCCTTCCCGGTAAGTGAGCTGACATACCCAATATATGAATTTAACCACTCTGCGGTTCGGGGGGCTTTGATTTCAATCAATGCTTATTGTTCCGGCGCTGTCAGTATTTCGCCAGGTTAGCTTTATCTCGTCGTGCGAACACACTGTCAGGCGGTCCGTATGCGCGCCATGTTGCTGCATAAAATTGCGTCTCTGGCGGAGAATGCGAACCCGTTGACGCTGACCGACTGGCCGCAACCGGCGCCCGGCGCAGATGAGATGCTGATCCGCGTTCATGTTTGCGGTGTCTGTCACACCGAAATTGATGAAATCGAAGGGCGCACGCCGCCGCCGCTTTTCCCGATTATCCCCGGTCATCAGGTGGTGGGGCGCATCGTGGCGCTGGGCCGGGGTGTGACAGGATTTGAGATAGGTGATCGCGTCGGCATGGCCTGGATATTTTCCACCTGCGGCCATTGTGAATATTGCCTGCGCGCAGATGAAAATTTGTGCGCCCAGTTTCAGGCAACAGGGCGCGATGCGCATGGCGGCTATGCCGAATATATGACGGCGCCCGCCGCCTTTGCACACCCCATACCGGACGCCTTTACCGATGCACAGGCAGCGCCGCTGCTATGTGCAGGGGCGGTTGGCTATCGCTCGCTTCGGCTGGCTGCCATTCGGGACGGCCAGAATCTGGGATTTACCGGGTTCGGGGCATCGGCGCATCTGGTGTTGCAATTGGCGCGACACCACTATCCGAACAGCAGGTTTTATGTATTTGCCCGCAATGCAAGCGAGCGCGCCTTCGCCCGCACGCTGGGCGCGGCCTGGGCAGGTGACGGCGCCGACATGTGTCCCGAACCCTTGCATGCGATTATTGATACCACCCCTGCATGGACACCCATTGTCATGGCCCTGAATAATCTTGCGCCTGGTGGGCGGCTGATCATCAACGCTATTCGCAAGGAAGATGGAGACAAAGCGGCATTACTGCGGCTGAATTATGCAGAACATTTGTGGCGGGAGAAAGAAATCAGGAGCGTCGCCAATGTCAGCCGCTCCGATGCACGCGAATTTCTGCGGCTGGCGGCTAAGGCGGGCATTCGGCCAGAGGTGGAGGAATATCCCTTGGAGGATGCCAACCGCGCCCTGATGGATCTGAAGCATAAACATATAATCGGTGCGAAGGTGTTGCGGATTTCCGGATAAGGCGCAGTAAGAGCGGCTCATGCTTTCCGCATTCCCGCCTGCTTCAGCAGCTCATTTGTCGCGTGCGTTATGGCGGCAAGCCGATATGCGAGGTTGCGGCGGTGTTTGACGTCTGCGTTGCGAGTGTGGCGAAGTGGTCATTGCGTTTTCGGGCTACCGGCGTTGTACAGCCTCAGTAGAGAGAACGCGCGGGCAAATGCTTCTGCTAACTCCGCGACGCCGACAAGGTGCTCCGGCAACTTTTGCCAGTCTTCGCGGGAAGGATTTTCTGTTGAATGCGCAAAGTACATACTAAACATCGCCTGATAATAAGCCGTCTTATTCGCAACGGCACCTTTGAGAGCAGCTGGATGTAGCCTAAGGGTTCGCTGAGTTATGTTCGACGATAGTGTACTGGCGTCTTTATTTCCAGCCGTTCGAGGCAAGAAGATAGCATCTGTATTTGACGGCAAGTTGACCATCTGCAACACACCGCCGCACCGCCTCCGGATCAGCACCGGCTGGCGCAAAGACGCGCTGTCCATCGGGCAGTTCGAACGCCGCGATCCCCTCAGGCATCGGCAGCATATCCTGCAGTATGGTTGTTGTCATTCCGCCGCCCGCATTGCTTGCAGCGCCCGCCAGTCAGGATCGGCCTCGCCGTCCTCGACTCGCCGCGCAGGCGCCTGCGCAGCGGGTCCGGTCACGCCATTTGCGCAGGCTGTACGGCGACAGATGGAGCCCGGCCGCATATTCCCGGATGCTCAATCCGCTCCAGATCATCGCTTCGATATGCACCGCCCAGAACGCCT
>CAMTWQ010000018.1:0-1985 GCA_947085465.1 uncultured Alphaproteobacteria bacterium | reverse complement strand
TAGGTCGAGCCTTCTCTTGATCTCGTACACGATGGCTTCCTTGTCGAAACCGGCATGCTGTTTGATGTCCTCGATCCAGCTCAAATATTCCGCGCGGGGAATCTCGAAACTGTAGGGGCCGATGGTGGCGCGGGTGTCGGCTTCCCCGATGGGCTGTTCCTCGCCGTCTTCGATCCCGTCGGTGAGCAGGCTCTCAAGGCTTTTCCGCAGCTGCTCCAGTTCCGCCGGATCAAACCCCAGCACCGCTTTATCGAAGCCGAGCTTGTCCAGATCCTCAAGCTCAAGAGCGAGCATTTCATTGTCCCACTGCGCGTCTTCGCCGGTGCGGTTATCGGCGATGCGGTAGGCTTTCACCTGCTCGGGCGTCAGCCCCTCGGCCACATGCACCGGGACTTTCTTCAAGCCCAGCTTTTGCGCCGCCTGGTAGCGCACATGCCCCGCGATGATGACCATTTCGCAATCCGCCACGATGGGCTGGCGGAAGCCGAACTCCTTGATCGAGGCCGCCACCTTGTCCACCGCATGCGCGGTAATCCTCGGGTTACGGGCGTAGGGCACAAGTTTAGCGAGGTCGAACAGTTCGACTTTCATGGCGTTCTCCGGTTTGAAAAAACGAAACGAAATGGACTTATTTGAACTGGCGCTGGCGAAACGCCGCGCCAAGCGTCCCCGTATAGGTGCGCCTCGGGAAGGACCCGAAAGGTCAACCAATTGTTTTAATTGATAAAACAGCCTTGATTGCGGCTGCCAGACTGTTATCCGATGGAGGGTTTAACCCCCATAAACGAGGCAAAACACCATGCAAACACGCGAAAACGACGCCAAGATCATCGCCCGGCTCAATGACCGGCTCCGTCAGACCTTCACAGGCGGCAAAGTGATGATCACCAGCGGCGTGAACGAGTTACCAGAGGCAACCCGCGCCAGAATATTCGCCGCCGTCCAATCCTCTGACAAATTCGAGCCCGGCAACGACCCATATGGCGAGCATGACTTCGGCAAACTGGTGATCGGCGGCCAGGATTTCTTCTGGAAGATTGACTGCTACGATCATACCCTGAACTCCGGTTCCGAAAACCCCTCCGATCCCGCCGTCACCACCCGCGTACTCACCATCATGCTGGCGAGTGAGTATTAACCACGGAGATCATCCGGCAAAACGAAGGGGGTGCAAAACACCCCCTTCATGCTGCAAGCCTGTTGATGATCCGGCTGCTTGTGTAGTTGATTTTATGCTGCACAATCAGCAGGCAATCCGGTGCGTGGGTTCGAAACCCGTTCGCTACGCGCCGCCAATTCGGAACAAAGCTGGGCACGCCGCCTGTAGCCGTTCCTGCGCCTGATCCTGCCGCGAGTGTTCTGAGCAGGTTGTCCTTCGATCCCATGATGCGGACTTCGCCGTCATTGACCTCCACGCGGCTCACGCCAGCGCCCGCAGGTGATCACGGCGATAGCCGCCGCCGGGAAGACGGATGCGTTCGCGGGCGGCGAGTGCGAACTTGCGGAGCATCGCGGGCGTGATCGCCTGCTGGCTTGCGCTGTCGAGCATCGCCGATGCGCGTTCGGCATCGGCCTTCGCCTGATCGCGCCCGCCCTTCAGAGTGGCGATGCGCTCTTTCAACGCCGGATCATCGAGATCGGCGACGCCGCTCTCGATGGCGTCATAAAGCCGCTTGAGGCGCAGGTCTGTTTCGGTAGTGCGCTTGTTGAGTTCGGCGATATGTTCGCGTCTGCGCCCGGTGCGCTCCTGCCGCCGGTCGAGCACGGCGGCTAAAACCTCCTCCAATCGCTCGGGGTCGAGCAAACGCTTCTGCAGATACCCCGCGACCAGCGCGTCGAGCTTTTCCATCGGAACACTCATGCCCTTGCAGCCAGTCGGGCCCTGCCGGGCCCTGGTCGAGCAGGCATAGTAGCGGTAGCGTCCGCCCTTGCCGGTGCGAATGGTCATGGCGCCGCCGCACTTGGCGCAATGGATGAGACCAGTG
>CAMTWQ010000017.1:0-22062 GCA_947085465.1 uncultured Alphaproteobacteria bacterium | reverse complement strand
GATCAGCCGCGTCGAGCTGGAAAATGGTGTCTATCGCTCGACCGATCGACAGCGGGCGAAGCGCGAGGCGCTGGCGATATTTATGGATTCAGTCGACGTGCTGTCGTTCGATAACGAAGTTGCCGGTTGCTATGCGGTGATTGTCGCCAGCATGGGTTATTCCAGGCCGTTGGTTTTTGACCGCATGATTGCGGCCCAGGCGATTGCAGCGAATCTAACGCTGATTACTCGAAATGGACCTGATTTTCGGGACATTCCCGGCTTGAAACTCGAGGTTTGGTAAAGGCGGAGGCCGGAGCCCCCGCCCCGACCAATCAATAAACCTCGAACAGTCCGGCGGCGCCCATGCCGCCGCCGACGCACATCGTCACGACAACATATTTCGCACCGCGGCGCTTGCCTTCGATGAGGGCGTGGCCGGTGCAGCGGGCGCCTGTCATGCCGTAGGGGTGACCGATCGAGATGGCGCCGCCGTTGACGTTGAGGATCTCGTGATCGATGCCGAGGATGTCGGCGCAGTGCAGGACCTGCACGGCGAAGGCTTCGTTCAGCTCCCAAAGGCCGATGTCGTCCATCTTCAGGCCCGTGCGTTGCAGCAGTTTGGGGATCGCGAACACCGGGCCGATGCCCATTTCGTCTGGCGCGCAGCCGCCGACGGCAAAACCACGAAAACGGCCCAGCGGTTGCAGACCGCGCCGCTCGGCTTCTTTCGCCTCCATCAGCACGCACGCCGACGCGCCATCGGAAAGCTGGCTGGCGTTACCCGCCGTAAAAAAATTGCCAGCGCCACGCACCGGCTGCAATGCCGCAAGGCCTTCGGCCTTTGTTTCGGGGCGGTTGCAATCGTCCCTGTCAACAATGGTTTCCTTCATGGTGACGGCGCCGGTTTCCTTGTCCTTGACCGACATCATCACTTTCATGGGCACGATTTCGTCATTGAACTTGCCGCCCTGCTGGGCCGCCGCCGTGCGGCGCTGGCTTTCCAGCGAATATTCGTCCTGATACTCGCGCGAAACATTATAGCGCTTGGCGACGATGTCGGCGGTTTCGATCATCGGCATCCACAGCGCCGGATATTCCGCCGCCAGCTTTGGATCCTTTGGATCCTGCTTGACGTTGCCGCCCATGGAAATGGTTTCAACGCCGCCGCCGATGGCGATATTCGCCCCATCGACAATAATGTGCTGCGCCGCCATGGCAATGGATTGCAGGCCTGACGAGCAATAGCGGTTGATGGTGACGGCCGACACCGACACCGGGCAGCCGGCCCAAAGCGCTGAACTGCGCGCCACATTCGCGGTCGAGCCGCCATCCGGGGCGACGCAACCCATATAGACATCGTCCACCTCGCCCGGCTCGATCTTGGCGCGCGCGATGGCGTGTTTGACCACATGCCCGCCCAGGGCGCCTGAATGGGTGGCGTTGAACCCGCCCCGGAAGCTTTTGGCCAGTCCGGTGCGCGCGGTGGATACGATTACGGCTTCACGCATTGTTTTCTCCCTGAAGGTTTTTCGGTTTCTCTTGACTATTGTTACGCACAGCATAGAGGGTTTGAGGGCGTCTGGCACGATAAATTCTAAATCCCGGGACCAATAATCAAGGACCTCTCATTATGGAAAAACAATTCGCTACTTTAGCCCTCACGCGGCCCGGGCCGGGGCTTTTGTGCGTCAGCCTGAACCGGCCGGACTTCCGCAATGCGCTGAATACCCAGATGGGGCGCGATCTGCGCCAGTTGTTTCAGGAAGGGCTGAATAGCAACGCGGGGGAAGTCCGCTGTGTGGTGCTGACCGGTGCGGGCGATAAGGCGTTTTGCGCCGGTGGCGATCTGAAGGAACGCGACGGCATGAGCGATGAAGCCTGGCGCGCCCAGCATGTGATTTTCGAACAAGCGCTGTACGGGATTATGGATTGCCCGCTGCCGGTGATTGCCGCTGTGAATGGGGCGGCGTTCGGCGGCGGCTTTGAAATCGCCCTGGCCTGTGATTTCGCCTATGCGGCGGCGGGGGCGCGCTTTGCCCTGACCGAGGTCACCCTGGGGATTCTGCCGGGTTGCGGCGGCACCCAGAACCTGCCGCGTGTAGCGGGCAGCCCCAGGGCGAAGGAGATTCTGATGACCGGGCGGCCGTTCACGGCGGAACAGGCGCTTGAATGGGGTATCGTCAACCGGGTCTGCGCGCCGGCGGCCTTGCTCGATGAAGCGCTGGATACCGCGCGCGCCATCTGCGCCAATGCGCCGCTGTCGATCAAAAATGTCAAGCGGGCGGTGACGGCGGGCGTCCAGACCGATCTGAAATCCGGGCTGAGGTTGGAACTCGCCGCCTATGACGCGGTATATGTGTCAAAGGACCGGCGCGAGGGGGTGCGGGCCTACAATGAAAAGCGAAAGGCGGAATTTAAGGGCGAATAAAGCAAAAACCCCTTACCATATCCGCTCAACCCTGGGAGTTCTCATGCGCCGGTATTTCAGTGTTTCCTTCGCCCTGCTCGTGCTGGCGCTAGCCCCGCAACCACTGGGGGCGCAAGCCACGCAGGATTGGCGCATTCAGAGCCGGGCAAGCCAGGCGCCTGCGCCTGGGGCGAGCATCGCCGTGCAACCGGCGGGCAGCGATGACCGTTCTCAGGCCGCTGCGGATGCAGCCATAAAATCCCTGCAAGCGCAGGGATATGTGATTGACGATGACAGTGATCTGGTGCTGCGGGTGCATGTGGATAAAGCGACGCCCCCGCAGCAGGACAGGCCGGATTTTGGCATAGCGGCCCAGGGTGGCACAGGCCGCCAAACCAGGGTTGAACTGGAGGCGCAACTAAAATCTAATAACAGAAGTGATGATCGTGCACCCCGGCTTGGGGTGCAATTCTTTCTGTTCAAACGCGGTCAGGCGCCGATGTGGTCGGCGAATGTCAGCGCACCGCACGGCGCCCGGGATTCTGCCCTGCAAATTGCCGAAATGGCTGAATTGGCCATGCGCAATTTCGGGCTTGAGACGGATAAATTAGTTACCCCTTAGACCATTTCCTGATCGGATTGAATCACTCCGATCAGGAAATGGTCTAATATATTCAATAGAGCCTTTCTTATCCGGTCAGGTTGGTTCAACCTAACCGGGAAAGGCTCTAGTTCAGGTAATGCATATGAAATTGTGTGATGCGGATATTGAGAAACATTTGGATGCGGGCATCCTCAAAATTAACCCCCGGCCAGAGCCAAGCCGTATTGCGGGGGCCTCGGTCGATCTGACCCTGAGCGGCAAGTTCCGGATTTTCGATTATCATGCGGCCCCGGTGATTGATCTTGGCGGCCCGCGCGCCGAGCTTGACGCGCAGGTGGAGCGCATCACCCGCGCCGAGGTGAATATCAATGAGGGCGAGGCGTTTTATCTGCATCCGGGCGAACTGGCGCTCGGCGTCACCATTGAAGAGATCGAGTTGCCCGATAATATCGCCGGCTGGATCAATGGCCGTTCCAGCCTGGCGCGGCTGGGATTGATGGTGCACATTACCGCGCACGGCGTCGATCCGGGCTTCGCCGGTCCGCTGGTGCTGGAATTTTTCAATGCCGGTAAAGTATCGCTGGCGTTGCGCCCCGGCATGCGGATTTGCTCGATTAGTTTCGAGCCGCTCTCGGGCCATGCGGTGCGCCCGTATAACAAGCGGGCCGACGCCAAATACCTGAATCAGCAAGGCGCCGCAGGCAGCCGGATCAGCCGCGATAGCAGCGGCTGACCGGGAAAGGCGCAATCGGCATAAGTGATCATCGCGTCCGCATCCAGGCTGCGCTGGTAGGGTGCGCTGTTTCGTTCTATACTGGCAAAAATCCGGGAGGGAAAGCATGAGCGGCATCAATACGCAAACCCTGGTGGATCGCGCGGCCATCAGCGATGTGTTTCATAATTACGCCAGCGCCATTGATACGCGCGATTGGAAGTTGCTGCGCGGCTGTTTCACCGATGATCTGGAGGCGGATTTCGCATCGATGACGCCGGGCAATATTGCCATCGGCGGGGATAAATGGACCGCGCAAATCCGCCGCTCGATTGAGGCGCTTGACGCCACCCAGCATATTATCACCAATCATGTGCATGTGATTGATGGGGATCATAGCCAGAGCCGCTCGTATTTGCAGGCGCAACATGTGCTGCGCGGCGCGGCGGGCGCGGCGGACATGCATTATCTGATCGGCGGTTATTATATTTACGATATGCTGCGTGTGGCGGGGGTATGGAAAATCCGGCGCTACAGCCTTAATGTAACATGGCAAACCGGCGAGCCGCAAATTTTCAGGATTGGCGTTGCCCGCAACAAAACTAAAAACGCAACCTAAAGGAGAAGCCCCATGTACCATCCGGCACTGAAAACACCGCTGTGCGATATGCTTGGCATTGAATATCCCATTCTACAGGCGGGCATGGGCTTTGTGGCGCGCGGGCCGTTGGCGGGCGCGGTGTCGGCGGCGGGCGGTCTTGGCTGTATTGGAGCGGGCACCATGAGCCCGAAGGAACTGGCGGCTGAAATCGCCATTGTGCGCAGCATGACGGACAAGCCGTTTGCGGTTGATCTGCTGTTCGCGACAGCAGCCGGCAAAAGCGCGCAGATGTTCAGTAGCGACACCCAGGCGCTGATCGAAGTGGTGTTCAATGAAAAGGTGCCGATTCTGGTCAGCGGTCTCGGCAATCCCGGCCCTATCGTGCCCGAATGCCACGCGGCGGGGATGAAGGTGCTGAGCCTCACCGGCAGCACACGCAATGCCGTGCGGCTGGCGGCCAGCGGCGTTGATGCGGTGATCGCGCAGGGCTATGACGGCGGCGGCCATACCGGCAGCGTAGGCACGATGACTGTGCTGCCATCGGTGATTGACGCGGTGAATATTCCGGTGCTGGCGGCGGGTGGCCTGGCGGACGGGCGCGGGCTGGCGGCGTGTCTGGCGCTGGGGGCCATCGGGGTATGGATGGGGACGCGCTTTATCGCCACGCCCGAGGCCTGGGGCCATGACAATTATAAAAACCGCATTGTCGAAATCAGCGATGAAGACACCATCCGCACCAAATGTTTTTCCGGCAAGCCGTGCCGCATGATCGCCAACGACACCACAAAGGCGTGGGAAACCCCGGAGATGCAGGCCAAACTGAAACCCTTCCCGCACCAGACCCGCAATGTCATCGAATGGCTGGGCACCGACCCGTACATGGCCGGCAGGCGTGACGGCCAAATCGATATCGGCGCCCTGGCGGCTGGGCAAAGCTCGGCCCTGATCCACGAAGTAAAACCGGCGGGCGATATTGTGCGCGACATCATGGCCGAGGCGACACGGGTGCTGGAACGCCTGAGCGGGCGCATGGCTGTGGCGCGCTAGAGCAATCTGCATTAAGTTCGAGCCATGAGGCTCGAACTTAATAAAGAAAATTGCTCTAGATTTTGATGTGTTAGAGCAGCTTTCCGCGATTAAGTGGGGTCACTTCGTTACTCCACTTAATCGCGGGCTGCTCTAGGGGGTCATAAAAACGGCCACCGCGAGGGTGGCCGTGCGTGGCTGGTGATAATAGCAGCGCTTACAGCAGTTCCAAGGTCTCAGCCTGCGGGCCCTTCTGACCGTTGCTGGTGGACACACGGACCCGTTGCCCCTCGGGCACGCCGCCAAGGCCGGCGCGTTCAACGACGGAAATGTGCAGGAAAATATCCTTGCCGCCCGAGTCCGGCTGAACAAAGCCAAAACCCTTGGAGGGGTTGAACCACTTCACCGTGCCCTCGACGGTTCCGCCAGGCGTTCCTGGCGCGCGCGGGGCGCTGCCGCCGCCAAAGCCCTGGCCCTGCGGTCTGCCGCCGCCGCCACCGCCACCGCCACCGCCAGATGAAGGTCTGGGCGCGGCAGGCGCATCCTCAACGGTAAAAATCTGTTCGATTTGCGGCCCCTTACGGCCCTGGCCGACCTCGCAATCAATAAGCGTGCCTTCGCCCAGTGAGGCGTAACCGGCGCGCTCCACCACCGAGATATGCAGAAAGGCATCCGGAGTGCCGTCATTGAAGGTAACAAAACCAAACCCTTTGGAAGGGTTGAACCACTTAACCGTCGCTTGCGTCATGTGCAGGAAATCCAAAAATAGAGGCGCTCACCAGCATTCTAGCGGACAGAAACTAACACCGCACAGCGGATTTTGCGCCTGCCCGCATCCCGTGTCTATAGATTACCGCCTATATTTTTAACAAATGCAAGCATGCCGATGCCCAGGGCAGAAAAAATGCCTGCCCTATAGTCCGGATTTAGGCGGCGCTGGGCGCCGCCGCCCTGACATCCGCAGCGACATGGTTCTCGAATTTCACGAAATTGTTTACAAACATGCCGACCAGTTTGCGGGCCTGAACATCATAGGCGGCTTTGTCCGGCCAGGTCGCGCGCGGGTCCAGGATCGCCGTATCCACGCCCTGAGCGAATGCCGGAACTTGAAAACCAAAGTGTGGATCTGTGCGCATTCCGGCCTTGGCCAGCGAGCCATCCAGCGCCGCCGTCAGCAAAGCGCGGGTGACTTTAATCGGCATGCGTTTGCCAACCCCATAGGCGCCGCCAGTCCAGCCGGTGTTGACTAGCCAGCAATCCACCTTCTGGGCCGCAATCTTTTTGCGCAGCAGATTGCCGTACTCGGCCGGATGGCGCGGCATGAACGGGCCGCCAAAACAAGTGGAGAAAGTGGCCGAGGGTTCGGTCACGCCCTTTTCCGTACCCGCCACTCTTGCGGTATAGCCTGACAGAAAGTGATACATCGCCTGGCTTGGCGTGAGCTTGGCGATTGGCGGCAGCACCCCAAACGCGTCGGCGGTCAGGAAGATAATATTTTTCGGATGGCCGTTCGCCACCCCGGTGCGGCTAGCGTTGGCGATGTATGAAGTTGGATAGGCGCCACGGGAATTTTCCGCCAGGCTGGCGTCATCAAGATCAAGCTCGCGCGTCAGCGGATTGATCACGACATTTTCAAGCACCGTGCCGAACATGCGAGTCGTTGCATAAATTTCCGGTTCGGCCTCCGGCGACAGGTTGATCATTTTCGCATAGCAGCCGCCTTCGAAATTAAACACCGCATCGTCGGCCCAGCCATGCTCATCATCGCCGATCAAAATCCGGTTCGGATCCGCCGACAGGGTGGTTTTGCCGGTGCCCGACAGGCCAAAGAAAATCGCCGCGTCGCCCTTCGCCCCCACATTGACCGAGCAATGCATCGGCATGATGGCGCGTTCGGGCAACAGATAATTGAGGATGGTGAAAACGGATTTCTTGATTTCGCCCGCATAACTCGTGCCGCCGATCATCACCAGGCGTTCAGAGAAATTCACAGCGATTACCGTCTCGCTTCGCGTACCGTGAATTTCCGGCGACGCCTTGAAATCCGGTAAATGCAAAATATTGAATTCAGGCGCAAACGCGGCAAGCTCTTTTAATTCCGGTTCAACCAGCAAATGACGAATGAACAGCGAGTGCCAGGCGTACTGGGTGATCACGCGCACATTGAGCCGCGTTTTTGGATCGGCGCCGCCATACAGATCCTGCACCCACAGTTCTTTGCCTTGCGCATAGGCCAGCATGCTTTGCTTCAGGGCGGCGAAATGCGCGGGGGTCATTGGCTTGTTATTATCCCACCAAACGGTGTTTTCCGTCATGGCGTCGCGCACGGTGAATTTATCCTGTGCCGAGCGGCCCGTATGCGCGCCCGTATGAACCACTAGCGGGCCGTGTTGCGCAACCAGGCCTTCGTTCCGCTCCACCGCCATCTGATACAGCACAGGGGCCACGTCATTCCAATGCACATGCCCAGGATTATCGATGCCAAAGGATGCAAGGCCATGCTTGCTGATAAAGCGTCCCGTCTGTTTCACGTTTTTCTCCCCGAGGCCGCAGCGTTCTTATTGCGATGCAGCATATTGCTAAATATATACCCAAAATAATGTTCTGGCGCACTTGCCGCAATAGCAATCACAGCCGCTGACATATGCCGGGTTTTTCAGATTTATGCAGCAGCACGCGTCACACTTTCAGAAATTAATTTTTGCGGGGCAATTTTAGGCTGAATTTCTTATGACTTAATGCGGGCCAGTTGGCCCAGCCTAACAAATTCCGCCCGGATCTGGGAGGGGCTGGCAATAATTCCAGCAAAGCCGAGGCGGGCATATTGCCTGACCCCAGTCCCCCTTTCGCAGGATAGATCGGCCCCTTCCGGGTCACACCCACATATAATCCAGCTTCCTGGCGCCAGGTTCAGCAGCTTTTCGGCATATAGCCTGACAACCTCCGCATGGTCGTGATTCATATGGGCAAGGATGCCCGCTTCGGCATCCTGTAGCCACGCGCAATCCTCCTCCCTTAGCTGTAATTTCGGTTCTGGCAGCCATTCGATTTTCCCAAACCCAGCCACCAGATGGCCACGTTCAGCTTGCATGCGGTAAAATCCAAAATCGGCGAAATCCACATACTCCGCCGCCTCAGGATATCGGGCAAGATAGCGCGCCCGGTCCATGGCAAGCTGATTAGTGCGTGATGGAGACACCTGGCCAAGCAGGCTAAGCCGCGCTGAGGCCAGCGGCGGTTTGTCTCGCGCCGTATCCTGAAACAGCAATGACGCCCGCCCATCCGCCATCAGATTATGCGTGTGCACGGCCAGCTTTGACAGCAGCAGAATGGGTGCGCCCTCTGGGCTGCATGCGGTTTGCACCAGGCTGCCGTAGGGCCATCCCGCCTGGTCATCGTCCAGAGGGAGACGGGAGCACAGCATTGCAGTCCTGGCGCCGCGAATCAATTCGCGCCCCAGATTAAGTGTATCACTATTGTTTTGCATGCCGGGTCACACGATCACACTTGATTGCACGCCCTTATTTAGCACATTAAATGGGTAATAGCCTGCATGCCCTGAAAAAGCCTAGGTTTCGCCATACGGCCAGCAAACTTTATCCCAAGCTATTGCTTGTACCTAAACCAACAGGGGGGCCAGCCCGTGGCAACCATAGCACTTGTAGACGACGATAAGAATATTGTGACCTCGGTAACCCTGGCCCTGGAGGCGGAAGGCTTTCATGTCAGCTCTTATACCGATGGCGCTACCGCGCTAAGCGCGCTTGACGCGAACCCGCCCGACATTGCGGTGCTCGACATTAAAATGCCGCGCATGGATGGCATGGAACTGCTGCGCCGTTTGCGGCTGAAGGCGAATTTTCCAGTAATTTTTTTAACCTCAAGGGACGATGAGCTGGATGAAGTGCTGGGCCTGAAAATGGGCGCCGACGATTACATCCGAAAACCGTTTTCGCAACGGCTGCTGCTGGAGCGTATTCGCGCGCTATTGCGCCGCGCTGGTTCAGGGCGCGAAGGCGATGCGGCGGGTGAAAACACGCAAGCCATGGTGCGCGGCCTGCTGGTGCTTGATCCCCAGCGCCATGCGTGCACCTGGAAGCAAAAGGATGTGAGCCTGACAGTGACAGAGTTCCTATTGTTGCAGGCGCTGGCGCAACGGCCGGGCTTTGTAAAAAGCCGTGATCAGTTGATGGATGCAGCCTATGATGATCAGGTCTATGTGGATGACCGCACTATTGATAGCCACATCAAACGGCTTCGTAAAAAATTTAAGATGATCGATGAGGATTTCACCGCCATAGAAACCCTGTATGGTGTTGGCTACCGTTTTAACGAAACCGGAAATCGACACTGAAAAAGCCAGCGCCGCAAAGACCCCAAAGCAAGACAAAAGGGCGCGGCGCGGTTGGCGGCTGGAGGCCGCGGCGGTTCTCGTCGCTGACGCGGCGCATCCTGGCGGTCAACCTGATTGGGCTTGGCCTGTTTGCGGGGGGCGCGCTGTATCTAAATCAGTTTCGCACAGGGCTGATCGAATCACGAACCAGCTCTCTTGTCACCCAGGCGGAAATCATTTCCGCCGCCATCGCGCAAACCAGCGTGCGTGGTTCCGTTGCCGACAGGATAAATCCCATGCTTGCGACACAGATGCTGCGGCGCCTGGTGGCGCCTGCGCGGACCCGGGCGCAATTGTTCAACTCTGATGGCCAGTTGGTGGTTGACAGCCGTGATCTCACCACATCGCCAGCGCCTGTGCGCGTTGAGCCGCTCAGCGATCCGCGCGCTAATGATGTTGCCGGAAAAATTGAACAGTTTTATGCGCGGCTGATCGAGTTATTGCCAACCGAGCACCGGCAATTGTACCGGGAGCTTGAAGATCCCAGCGCCAATGAATATGCGGAAGTTTTGCTGGCGCTGAATGGCAAATCCGCAAGCACCGTGCGCGTTAATAGCCAGGGTGAGCCAATTCTCAGTGTTGCTGTTCCGGTGCAACGTTTCAAGGTTGGGCTAGGCGCGCTGATGCTCACCACGGAGGCGAATGACATCGAAGAGATTGTGCGCGCCGAGCGCCGCGCGATTATTCAGATATTCATTGCTGCACTTGGCCTTGCGGTCGTGATGTCGACTATCCTGGCGGGCGCCATCGTGCGGCCGCTACGCCATCTTGCGGAAGCTGCGGAACGGGTGCGTAACCGGCATGAAAAGCGCGCCATGATTCCAGATTTGACGGCGCGCCATGATGAAATCGGCGATCTTTCTGGGGTTCTGGCTGATATGACGGCGAATCTGCACGACCGTATCGACGCGATTGAACAATTCGCCGCCGACGTGGCGCATGAAATTAAAAATCCTCTCACCTCGATCAGTAGCGCCATTGAAACCTTGCCGCGCGTTGTTGATCCGGCGTCACGCGAGAAGCTTATCGCTATAATTCAGGATGATGTGCGTCGGCTGGATCGTCTGATCAGTGATATATCACAGGCGTCGCGGCTGGATGCGCAGCTTTCTCGCGCCAGGATGGAGCCGGTTGACCTGGCGTTGCTGCTAGATGCGATGCTGGAAATTTTCCGTGAAACGCGCGATGCGGGGCCGCTGATACTGCTTGATCTGAAATCGCATGGCGGGCCTGATGAATTTATTGTGCAGGGAGATGAAGGCCGTATTGGTCAGGTGGTGCGCAACCTGCTGGAAAATGCGGTGTCCTTCAGCCCGCCGGGCGGCGTTATCCAAGTCAGCGCGGAGCGAAGCGACGGCAATGTGCAAATTACCGTTGAGGATGAGGGGAAGGGCGTTCCAGAAGAAAATCTGGAGACGATTTTCGAGCGCTTTTATACCCAGCGGCCAGAGGGCGAGGCATTTGGCACACATTCCGGTCTTGGCCTCAGCATCTCGCGCCAGATTGTCGACGCCTATGGCGGCGCGATCCGCGCCGAAAATCGCCGCGCCGATGATCAAACAATCATTGGCGCGCGGTTTATTGTCACATTACAGGCCCTGATCAAGCGTTAGCCTTATCGCCCCACATACAACGCCACCCCGGGTTTGTGGCCCGGGTTTGTGGATAGACAAACCTGAAATCATGGCGCTTTAGCTCTGCTTATTGCGAATATGGGTTAGCAAATCCGCGCTCGCTACGCCATCCACGGGCAAGCCGTTATCGCGTTGATACGCGGAAATAGCACTGTTTGTCCGGGGGCCGATGACGCCATCGGCAGGGCCAGGTGTATAGCCAGCCTTGGCAAGCGAGGATTGCACGTCCCTGACGAGCGGCGAAGCGGCGGGCGACCCCGTTTTCTGCGGCGCCGTATCTGATTTACCGGAACTGAGTGATCCCAAATTGATTTGGTCCTTGTTCGTCACCGCGCCAACCACCGCGCCGGCCCCTGCGCCAATCAATGCGCCCTGCAAGACACTTAGTCCTGTCACTGCGCCGACAACGGCGCCCGCACCCGCGCCGATCGCGCCGCCACTTAAGCCGCGTTCCTTCGGATTTGTGCCGCAACTAACAACCGTTAGGCCAAGAGCGGCAACCGCAAATACCTGTATGACTAGCTTTGGCATTGGCTTCTCCTTGGGTTGGTTATCGGAGTCATTTCACGTCTATAGGCGCTGCAAATTGGGCGGAATTTAGGCCATTATGCTTAATGCGCAGTGTAATAGTAAACCGCGCCCAGGGCGGAGGCCCCGGCAAGCGCCGGGATCATGCCGATTTTGTAGCGCAGCATGGCGATCATGGCGGCAGCGCTGAGCAGCACGGCCGCCGGATTAATCGTTTCCCACACCGGCAGAAACAATCTTATGCCAAGCACATGAATTTCATCGACCACATCAAAGGCGACATGCAGGCCAAACCATGCGGCGAGATTAGCCACCACGCCAACAACAGCGGCGGTGATCGCCGATAGCGCGCCGTTGAGCGCCTGGTTGCCGCGCAGCGCTTCGATATAGGGCGCGCCAAGAAAAATCCACAGGAAGCATGGTGTGAATGTGACCCATGTTGTCAGCATCGCGCCAAGCACGCCCGCCAGCATCGGATCAAGCATGCCGGGCTGACGGTAAGCCGCCAGAAATCCCACAAACTGCAATACCAGGATAAGCGGTCCCGGCGTGGTTTCGGCAAGCCCCAAACCATCCAGCATTTCGCCAGCGCTCAGCCATGCGTAAGTCTCAACCGCTTGCTGGGCCACATAGGCGAGCACCGCATATGCGCCGCCGAAGGTCACCACCGCCATTTTACTGAAGAACAAGGCCTGGGTGACAAAGATTGAACCGCCACCCTGCCAGATGGCGAAGCCAGCCACCGGCGCGAACCACAGCGCCAGGCAGATAAGCGTCACCTTAACTGCCCGCGTTAGGCTTGGCTGAGCCTGCGCCAGGCTTGCGTCATCCAGTATCGCATCAATGGCACCTTTTGATTCGGAGCCATGCGAAACGGCAATGGCGAAAATTTCAGGGCGCATCCGCGCGCCAGCGAATCCGGTCAGCGCCGCGCCAAGGATGATCAGCGGAAACGGCGCGTTAAAAAAGAAAATACCGGTGAAAGCCGCCACCGCCAGCGCCACCATAAAGCGGTTCTTGAGCGCGCGCTTGCCAATGCGCAGCACTGCTTCGATAACTACCGCGAACACCGCCGCCTTGACGCCAAAGAACAGCGCATCGACGACCGAGCGCTCATGAAACGCGGTATAGAATATGCTTAAGCCAAGAATGAGCAGCGCGCCGGGCAGAACAAATAAAATGCCCGCCGCCAGCCCGCCCAGTGTGCGATGCAAAAGCCAACCCAGATAGATGGCGAGCTGCTGCGCCTCAGGGCCTGGCAGCATCATGCAATAATTCAGGGCGTGTAGAAATCGCCGCTCGCTGACCCAGCGCTTTTCATCGACAACAATGCGATGCAGCAACGCAATCTGCCCCGCTGGACCACCAAACCCGAGCAGGCCGATTTTCAGCCAAACGCGAAACGCATCCCAAAAGCCAATGGCGTTTGGCGTTAATGTTTTGCTTTCTGGCGCGGGCATCAAAGCGTCTCCCGGCGTTGCCGCACTCCGTATTAGCCCATGAAACGGGGCCTGGAGATTAACCCCAGACCCCGAAATTCACAACGTTGCGCGCCATGCGCATCCGCACTATTCATGGCGCGGACCTAATATTACTCGGCTTTCTTTTCTTCGGCAGGCGCCTCGCCAGCGGCAGCAGGCGCTGCTTCACCAGCTGCGGCGGGTGCTGCGGGTGCGGCCTCATCGGCCTTTTTTTCTTGCCCGCAAGCGGCGAGCATGGAAGCGCCCGCAACCAATCCGGCAATTAGAACCCAATGTTTGATCTGCATACGATTTTCTCCCTCGAAGCGATTCAGTGTCTCTGCACAGGCGTCAGTGTGACCCAAGCCGCGTCATGGCTCAAGTTCAAATTTTAGAATCCAGGTTACGGCCACGATACAAGACGCGTTTTAGCGTGATTGGCCCGTCCTGGGAAAAGCCGCCCTGGCCCAACCTGGGCACGCCATTCTCAAGGCGCAAATCAATTATTTCATAGGCTGCCGACAGCATGCGCGCCGCAGCGCCCGTGTACCAGCTCCAGCCACCGCGCCCCTCATAGCCGGGGCCAAAATAAACATCGGCCGGCTGCTGATGCGGGGCAAGCCCGTACATAACCTGCTTTTCGCCAGCCGCCGTAGAGGCGTAGGTATCCAGCGGCGAAATCTTGATCCAGATTTCCGCCGCCCGTTTGCGAAACTGATTCGCCTGATCGCGCCGCCCCCCGGCAACGGCCAGTTCAGAAAGACGGATCAGCGCATCCACCAGCCAGGACACGCCATGGGAATATTGCCCGCCATTTTCGCGCACGCCGGGCGGATACTCGCCGATGCGGCCTGGATAAGGGCTGGAATGCTCATCAAAGGGCGCATCTAGAAGCAGCACCATATCTTCACGTTCCAATTTAGCCAGCGCCGCCTCAACGGCCGCCGCGCCCCGCTCTAAATCCACAGCGCCAGATAGCACCGGCCATGCGCCGGATAGCGCGCTTATAGGGGAAAACTCCTCGCCCGCATCGGTAATCAGCCGCACGAAGCGGTCACCGCGCCACATGTGATCCAATGATTTGCGCAGTGTGGCCGCCAATTGAAGATACCTGGCCTTAGCCGCTTCACTTTCTTTGACGCCGGCAAGCTCGGCGAAACGGCAAAGCACATCGTGCAGAAAGAAGCCAAGCCATATGCTTTCACCACGGCCTTTTTCGCCCGCCTTATCGAAGCCATCGTTCCAATCGCTGGCGCCGGTCAGCGGCAGTCCATTGCGCCCAAAATGCGCCAGTGCGCGCTCAACCGCACGGCGGCAATGCTCATACACGCTTGCGCTATCGCGCGAGCGGCGCGGCACGAACAATAAATGCCGTTCGCCGCGCGGCAGCTTCTTGCCCTCCAGAAACGCGATCTTGTGATCCAGCAGGGCGATATTTCCTGTAGCCGCCACATAGCGCGCCACCACATAGGGCAGCCACAAATGCGGATCGCCTGAGGCCGTGCGCTGGCCCAGACCGGTGGCCCCGCCGGCTGACTGATGCCACCATTTGAGCACGTCGCCTTCCAGGAATTGCTGCCCCGCATGCAACAGAATTTGCCGCCGTGACACTTCGGGATGCGTCAGCAGCAGCGGCAGGGCGTCCTGCAATTGATCCCGGTAACCGAATGCGCCGCCGCGCTGGTTTGGCCCGATACGGCCCCAGAGCCGCGCGCACAGCACCTGATACGGCAGCCAGTCATTCACCATCCGGTCAAAATCAGGCCGGTTGGTCTCGATCCGCACGACTGAGAGTTGCGCATCCCACCAGCGCTTGGTGTTATCAAGCGCCCGCGCAGTGGCGGCGGGATCACGGTAGGCGTGCACCAATGCGGCGGCCTGTTCCGGGGTTTGTGTCTGTCCAAGCATGATGACGATTTCCACTTCGCCACCGGGGGGCACGTCCAGCTCGCCAACAAGTGCGGCAATGCACCTGCCGTCATCGGCTTGCTGAGCATCGCTCAGCCCATGTTCAACCATGTATGGATGCGTCAAATCACGGTCGCCGCCGGCAAATCGCGCGCGCACCGTTTCCCATCCCTGCATGGCAAGGCTGCTGGCGGCGAACGCCCAGCCCTTGACGAAATCATTGTGCGGATTGCTAAACAGCAACATGCCGTTTACCGCATCCAGGCGCGACTCAATTTTCCCAAGACTATCTAACGGCGTTTCCGCCAGGGCAATCTCGGTATACGGAACGACGCGAAACTTTGCCGTATGGCCCCGGTGATTGCGAATTCGTAACAGGCGCAGTTCAACCGGCTGATCGGGCGGCACAAAAACACTCAGATCAAGATCATAGGCGGCAGTTGATTTGCGGAATATCGCATAGCCGCGCCCGAATACAACTTCGTGGCGCGCATCTGCGCGGCGGTGCGGCGCAAAAAACGGCGTATCCGTCACGCCGGTTGCAATATCTCTCACGTAAATCGTTTGCGCCAGATTTTGCGCCGTCACCGTATCGTGCGTAAACCGGCTGATGCCGTTTTGCTGCGCATTGCCGGAAAAAGAATACATAGCGCCATCATTGCTAAGCATGGCGCCAAAGCCAAGCTGATTGGCCAACACATGCGCCCATGGGCGTGGCGTATCGGGGGTGAGGCGCAACTCGCTTCCATCGGCTGAAAACGCGAAGGCCGCAGGTTGGCTCACATGGGCAGGCAGCAGATTGCGCTGACGCGCAAGAGCCACGCCGAGTGTATGCTTATCAGGTAAAGGATGCTTCAAATATCGCGAGATAAAGAACGCCGCCTGCTGCGCATCCCTCGCATAGCCGTCGGCGAAATTAATCTCGACGCTGGCGTTTGGCGCAAGTTCGATGCGCAGTTGCAGGCTTGCCGCCGGGTCAAAGCTGTACAGCAAGCCTTCATCTTTGGGGGTCCGCATCTTATGCGATAGGGCGTCCGGCTTGCGCAAAGTGCCGCGTCCGATAAATCGCGCGCGGCTGTCTTCATAGCCGGTAAGCCTCACATGACTGGTCTCGCCAGCCGCATGAAACGCCACCTCGTTTGACGAGCGGCCTTTCTCTAGTAACAGCCGGTTACGCGCGAGGATGGCGTTCAATCCGCGCACAAACCATGTGCCCGCATGAATGGCGTTATAGTCCGGCTGACGGCGGTATGCATCGGTGACGTTAAGCGCCAATTCCTGATAGCTGGTGAGTATCAGCACGCGCGGCAGGTTTTGCGTATTGGTCAGCCTGATGCGCCACAACTCGACCGGATCATCCGCGGCCAGGGTTATTTCCGCTTCGGCAACGATCCCGTCATGACTGTTGGTAATGCGCGCCGTATCGCGGCTCGACATCGCCGCCGAATAATCCGGTCCGCTCACCCCAGCAGGCGCGCGCGCCAGCGACCAATGACCGCCACCCGCTTCATCTTGCAGATAAAAGAATTTGCCGCGCACATCGAGCGGGTCTTCCGGGCGGCGGGTAATGTCTAGTTCTTGAGTTTTACGCACGGCGCTGAACACACGGCTGAAGCTGCGCCCATCTGTGTCAAAATCCAGAGCGTACTGGCCATTGCCCAGGCTGAATGGACGCGGAGGATGCAACACTTCATGCGCAGGCGGAGTTGAGGAGGGCGCAACAGCCTGCGCCTTTTCGATACTGTTGATCCGGCGCACCAAAAGCCCAGCGCCAAGCGCCATGAAGGCTGCAACCGAATAACCGGCGAGCACCGCGCTGACCGCAGGGAGTATCTCACCGCCGCTACGGCGCAACTGTTCTGCGCCGCTCCATACATAATCCCAGTCCGGCCCGCGCGGGATAAAGAATGGTATCAGCAGGGGCGCCCAGGTGGCGAAACGGCGGACCCCCTCGGGCAGCACGCGTGTGCGCGACCCATGCCCCAGATACCGGGCCGCCCACTCATCGAACTTGTCGCCACCTACAAACGACAGATTGACCAGGCTGGCGACCCGCAGCCCCATATGATCGAACCAGATCATCACCCGCAGCCAGTCATAGGCGAGCAGGCCCAAAAACACATCAAAGCTCCAGCGTCGGAACGCTTCCTGCCCCATGGTCCAGTTGGCGATAGTTGCCGCCATGCTGCGCACCGCGCCATCCTGATTGTACCAGGACGGGTCCGGCGCCATGCGCAAGAAGGATTGAATGACCGGCGCCATCCATAGTCCCCAGCGCTGCACCCGGATCGTTTGCTCCAGCATGCCAGTCAGGCCGGGGGCGCTGAACAAACGGCGCAGCGGATCAAGACGCCGCTCGAACAGCGCCGTAAGCACGACGAGATTGATGCTGAACAAGGGGGCGGCGATCGACCAATTAATGACGCCGGAAAGCGAGTCATTATAAAACAGCCGCACCCCGCCACTTACGCCGCCAAGGTCAATGGCGCCCCACCGGCTGAACAAGGGATAAATGACATATTCGGCGGCTGGCTTGCCAGAGGCCGCAAACGACACTACCGCATAGGCGTGTAGACGCTCAGCAACGACAGCAATCTGGCCTGCGTCGAAATACCATGCCAGTCCGCCGCCGATAACGCCGCCCAGGGCAACCCCCAAACCATAGACGCGCGCGCCCTGAACCTTGCGGCGCGGACCGCGTATAATCGACAGGATGTCCGCCAAAAAATCCGCGCCCGCATATACAAGCGCGCCGACGGTAAAACCAAACAGAAACCGCGCCAAACCGTCAGCGTCCTGCGCCTGCGTGGCGACAACGGCGCCAAGTCCGGCCCCTAGCAACACCCCGCGCAAATAATTCACTGGGTCTGTCATATGCGTCCACAGACGTGAGAAAAACGGCGGGCTTGAATCAAAGCTCTCGATGATGGTGCGCGCCAGGCAAAATAACAGCACCCCGCCAGCCATGGCGCTGATGACGGGATGCGCCTGCAACAAATCGCGGGCGGCGGGTTTGTCGTGTAATAGCGCCGCCGCCTGCATCAGCAGCATAAACAGGCCGCCATACATGGCGCCCTTGCCCGCGCCCTCGCGCCAATGGGCGACGGCTGCGAAATAGGCGGGCCGCCGCCGTTGCAAGGCGTCCATAATCATGCCTGTAATCAGAAATGTCTGCGCCCACAGACCGGCTTGCGCCGCACTCGCCGCCGCAACCACCACCATGACCCGTAAGGCTGACGGCAGAGCCGCAACACTGCCGGCGCCGCCAAAATCAGCGATCAGCGGTGTAATTGCGGCGTGCGCCGCACATAGCAGCAATATCGCGTGCAGCCGTGCGTCACGGGTCCAGCGCCGGTCCATCAACAGACCCGCGCCAGTAAACACGATCTCGCTGAACAGCAGTAAAATTATCGCCCGCCCAAGCGCTATCTGTAATAACCCAGGCGGCACGCTGTTAAAACTGGCCCAGCCGCCCAATTGCGATAACAGCGGTCCCGAGCCGAGCAAAAGCAGCAAATTGACCAAAAACGGCGCGGTCAGGAATCCTAATGCCGCTACCAAGGAGATGTGACGCCTGCGCCGCGCCAGGCTCCACAGCACAGCACCCATGTAAAGGCACACAGCCAAGCCAGCGCCGGAAGCAGTGAGCACAAGCGTTTCGCCCCAGGCGGATGGGGCTTGCCATAATTTCACGCCGCCATCGACCGATGCCGCGAGCAGCGCAACCACAACAAAGTCCTGAATAATCGCTTGTGGAGGGGGTAAGCGGCCAAGTAATGCCCGGCGCCAGATTGCAGCGCTGAGCGCAGCGGCCAATGCGGCAATGCCCGCGCCGCCAATGACGCTTGCTTGCAATGCGGTCAGACAGGCCGCAAACAGTACTGCGCCGAGAAATAACAGCGGCCACAAGGGAGCGGCCTCGACCGGCCCGAAGGCAGGCTCAAGACCGGGAGAACTACCTCTCATGCTTTCTCCCGCTCATTCCGCAAATGATTCGCGTCAAATTGCATAGCCGATTAAGCATGCCGGTAGGGGCGTAGTATGTCTAGAGCAGCCCGCATTTAAGTGGAGTCACTTTGTGCCCCCACTTAAGTGCGGAAAGCTGCTCTAGCACATTAAAATCCAGAGCCGCTAGGCGGATGTGTTTAGCTTGACCGTTTCCTTGCCTGCTGTCAGGCTTGCAACAACGAGAACACATAAGTAGCCGTTTTAAGAAGCGGCTATGATCTGACAGGGGGGACGCAGATGGCCAGCACAACCATACAACGCCAAATCGTTGCGACATCCATTGGCGATCCAGGCGGCATAGGCCCGGAAATTGTCGCCAAGGCATGGGTAACCGGAGAGGCGCACCGCCTGTCGCGGCCGGTGCTGATCGGTAGCGCCCACGCCATGCGCCAGGGGGTGGAGATAGCCAAGGTGCGCGCAACGGTGCGCGCCATCAGCGGCCTGGATGATTTGAGTGATAATCCCGAAGTGATCGACATTATCGATGCGGGCGAACTGGACCCGGCCGATATCACCATGGGCAAGGACAGCGAGGCGGGCGGCCGCGCCAATGGGGCATGGCTGCGCATGGCCGAACAAATGGCGCGCAACGGCGAGGTTGCGGCGACGGTGTTTGCGCCGGTCAGTTCCGGCTCGCTCAAAATGGCTAAACAGCTTGGGGTGATCGCGCCCAATAATCCGGGCGAAAGTTATTTGCTGCTGATGTCCGGCGCGTTGCGGGTAATGCATTTGACGGATCACATGTCGCTGCGCAAAGTCTGTGAGGTGATCTCGGAAGATTTAACATTTGCCGCCCTGGTGACACTCGATGCGACCTTCCGCCGCTGGGGCGTCGCCAATCCACGTATCGGAGTAGCCGGCCTCAATCCCCATGCACAGGGCAAAGAAGATATTGAATCCCTGACCCCAGGGGTCAAGCGCGCGCAAGCCAAAGGGATCAATGTCGAGGGGCCGGTGAGCCCGGATGCAATATTCCGGCAATGTATCGAAGACAAGTATGATGTGGTGCTGGCCATGTATCATGATCAAGGCCATATCGCGATCAAGACCTGGGGCTTCTCGGGCAATTGCGCGGTGGTTGTCGGACCGCCTTATCTCAGCATGTCGGTGGCGCATGGCACTGCTTTTGACATAGCGGGCAAAGGCGTTGCCGATCATAAAATGATATTAAACGCCATGCGCATGGCGGGCTCCATGTCGGCGGGCGCTGGTTTTATCGAGGAGATGACGTAAGCGCAGCATCCAGAAAACCAGTTAGGAGAAACACTACATGGCGGACGAAGGCGTAAAACCGAACATCATTTTCATCATGGCGGATGATCTCGGCTATGGGGATATCGGTTGTTATGGGCGGCGTGAGTTCGAGACGCCGAATATCGACCGCCTCGCTACCGGGGGATTGAAGTTTACGCAAGCCTACTCAAATTCACCGATTTGCTCGGCGGCGCGCACCGCCCTGATTACCGGCCGCTATCACTATCGTTTAGTGGTTGGGCTTGAGGAGCCAATTTACTTTGTCAGCCCTAAAACGGCGGGTCTGCCGCCGGATCACCCGACGCTGCCGTCACTATTAAAGAAGTCGGGTTACAGCACATCACTTGTCGGCAAATGGCATCTTGGGGAATTGCCGGATTATAGTCCGCTTAAGAGCGGGTACGATCACTTTTTCGGTATTCTTGGCGGCGCTGCGGATTATTTCAATCATGGTGCCAATGCGGTGAAGTTTGGCCCGCTGGCGGGCCGGCTTTATGAGCAGGAAACGCCTGTCGAGCGGTACGGATATTTGACCAATCTGCTGGGCGATAGAGCGGTGGAAACCATCGAAGGCGCGGCTAAATCTAAACAGCCGTTTCTGCTGAGCCTGCACTTCACGGCGCCCCATTGGCCGTGGGAGGGGCCAGACGATGAGGCCGAGTCACAACGATTAAGCCACATTGTTCATCGCGATGGCGGTTCGCTGAATATCTTCAAGACGATGGTGCAAAGCATGGACGCCAATATCGGCAAGGTATTGCAGGCCCTGGAGGCGCATGGATTGGCGCAAAACACGATCATCGCCTTTACCAGCGACAATGGCGGCGAGCGGTATTCCTATGTATGGCCGTTCATTGGCATGAAGGGTGAACTTCTCGAAGGCGGTATACGCATACCGGCGCTCATTCGCTGGCCTGCGCGGATCAAGGCCGGATCGGTTTCAGATCAGGTGATGATCACCATGGACTGGTTGCCGACATTGCTCGCTGCTGCCGGAAGCCAGGCCGATCCGGCTTACCCGCCGGATGGTGAAAACCTGCTGCCCACACTGACTGACCAGCCACCGCCGCATGCGCGCAAACTGTTTTGGCGGTTCAAGGCGGAAGGACAACGCGCCGTGCGCGAGGGTGATTGGAAGTACCTGCGGATTGCCGGTAACGAGTTTTTGTTTGATATCGTTCACGATCCGCGCGAACGCGCCAATCTCAAAGACCGGCGGAAAGATATTTTTGAGCGCCTCAGGAACGATTGGGAGGCCTGGAACGCCACTGTGCTGCCTGAACGAACCACTCCGGCCAATTTAAGGAACGTAGGCAGTCTGTTTGCGGATCGTTATGGGGTGACACCCCTTGAACCAGCGGCCCCCACCGGCAAATAAACGCCCAAACTGGCGGGTAGAGCGCCCTGTCGATAGCTAATTAACATGTCCGATTAGTTGACGCATGATATGTCCGATTACGCTTGTGCTTAAGGGCGGCTCGCGCCGCTCGGGCTACGCCCTCCCGGCGCGAGCCGCCCTTAAGCGGCGATTTTCTTGTCCTCCTG
>CAMTWQ010000016.1:0-7087 GCA_947085465.1 uncultured Alphaproteobacteria bacterium | reverse complement strand
GCTTCAATGCGGTATGCTCTAGTTTTATATCTGGCCGCGTTTCTGGCCGGAAAACCCGGTCCGGGTTTTCCTAAAAACGCTTTAGGGCGGACGCTCGGGTTCGCAATTCTACTTGGCTTACCGCTGCTTGCCGGGGGGTGCGCCTCGCCTGCGCGAAGTTATGATAAGCTTGCCGCTGCGGCGGATTTTACCGCAACGGTTTATCAGGCGGCGCGGTTTCATCACAAAATTTACCGCAATGGCGTCCCGCTTCGCAGCGGTGTGCTGCACGTTTTTATTGAGGGCGACGCCGCTGTGGCAACGGCGGTGGAAAGTTCTCCTCCTGACCCGACGCCGCGCCGCGCCTTAATGTTGCGTTTAATGAAACGTGATTCAGATGCCGCTATATTATTGGGCCGCGCCTGTTATCATGGCGCATTCGTGGCGGATCAATGTGAAATTCGCCACCTTGGGCGGGAACGGTACTCGGCGGAAATTGTGAACAGCATGATCAGCGCGCTGCGCAGCGAAATACAACAAGCAGCCGTAAAGCGCGTGGTGTTGTTCGGATATAGCGGCGGCGGCGCCCTGGCAATGTTAATGGCGGCAAAAATGCCTGAGGTGTCTGTTGTGGTTACGCTGGCCGCCAATCTCGATAATGACGCCTTGACGGCTTACCACGGTTCGCCGGCGCTTTCCGGTTCTGATAATCCGGCCGGTCTTGCGCCGCTTGCGCCATCCGTTGCGCAACTGCATTTCTTTGGCGAGTTAGATGAAATCGTTCCAGTTTCACTGGCGCGCAAGGCGCTGGCGCGGCAAGGCGCCATACCGCTGATACTGCCAGGCATAGATCATGATTGCTGCTGGGAGGAACAGTGGCCTGAGATAATGCGCCGCTTGCAGCGTTTTTTACCGCGGGCGATGACGCAGTCAGAAAGACCAATGGCGTGCGTGTGAAATGGCGCCGGGCGCTCGCCATAATTTTTTGCGCAATGCTAACGGCGGTTCTCACCCGCATGTCTCAGGGGCCGGCCTGGCTTGAAGGCCTTTTCTACGACGCAGCATTAGCCATGCATGCGCAATGGCGCCCGGTATCGCAACAAGATGATTCGTCTATTCTTGTTGTTGGCCTGGATGAAGCCAGTCTGGCGCATCCCGATTTGGCGAAACGCCCACGCGCGCTGTTTGGGCCGGTATGGGCGCAAACCCTGACAGCCTTGCGCCAGGCGGGTGCCAAGGTAGTTGTTTTCGATTTTATCCTGTCGTTCAGCGGCGATGCGCTGGCTGCTGGCTATGACCGGGAATTTCTCCGTGCATTGTATCAAGACCGGGGCCGGATTGTGCTGGCCAGATCGCAATCCTTGCTGCCAGCGCGCAGTTATGCTGCGGCGCTTGGTTTTGCGCCCAATGCGCTTGGTTTGGCCGAGCTGACGCCGGATGCCGACGGGGTGTACCGCCGTGTCCCACTCGCTCTTGCGGCGGAGCAAAAGTTGCCAACGCTTGCAGGCGCAGCGCTCACCCAGGCTGGCATCACCGGTTTTCCAGAAACTGTATTGCTTGCCCCAAGATCGCCTACGGATAGTTTGCCAACCATGCCGTTAGCGAATGTGCTCGCCTGCGGGCAATCCAATCCAGCCGCGCTGGCGCAAGCAGCAAGCGGCAAAATTATTTTTATTGGCACCACTTTGCTGGAAGAGGATCGCAAACCAAGCCCAAGCCGTTTCTTTCCAGATAAGGCCGCAAATGCTGGGGCAGCGAACACGCAAGACTGCGCACCCACGCAAATGACACTGGGCGCTGGCACTGTTCCTGGCGTTTATCTGCACGCCCTGGCGGCGGACATGGTTTTGGGGCAGCGGTTACTTCGCCTGTTTGATCCATGGCTGCGCGCACTGCTGGCTGGACTGGCGGCGGCATTGACCGTCGCCATCGCCATAATGTTGCGACCGGCGCCAGCAATCATTGGGATTACGGGCGTGTGCCTGCTGTTGTGGCTGGGTGAACTTGTGGCGCTTGACGCCCGCATTTATGCGGCCATGGGATATCCAGCGCTATTGAGCGCGGTATTGGGTGGCGGCGGATTTATCATCCGCTTTCTGTTCGAGGAGCGCCGCCGCATTCATATGCAAAAAGCCTTTGGCCATTATCTTGCGCCTGAACTGGTGCGGCGTCTCGGCGAGCGTGAAGAAATGCCGGTGCTGGGCGGCGAGACGCGCGAGGTCAGCATTATGTTCGCCGATCTTTCGGGTTTTACGGCTTTGTCCAGCCGGGCGCCCGCCGCCGAGGTGGTGGCGCTAACGAACCAGTATCTAAGCTTGATGGCGGAGGAAATCGAAGCCAGCCATGGTTATATCGACAAGTATATTGGCGATGCGGTAATGGCGGTCTGGGGCGCTCCGCTGCCAGACCCAAACCATGCGCAACAGGCCGTGCGCTGCGGTCAGGAAATCGCGCGCCGGATTAGTGACGCGTACAGGGATGCAACGCAAAAGGGCGCGCACGGCTTTAGTGTGAAGATCGGCATTAATTCGGGCTCGGTAGTGGCGGGCAATGTGGGCGCGCGAAACAGGCTGAATTATACGGTCGTGGGCGATACGGTGAATGTCGCCGCCCGGCTCGAATCCGTCCCGGGTGATTTTAGCTGCATGATTGTGATTGGCGAGCAAACCGCCGCTTTATTGGGTGACGAAATTGCCTTGCGGGAACTGGACCGGATTGCGGTCAAGGGCCGCGACACGCCGCTGCGCATTTTCGAACCGGTCAGCGCGGCGGCAACGGCGCACGGCGTCGCGATAGGATATGCGCGGGCGTTAGCGCTGTATCGGGACCGCAAGTTTGAAGCTGCGGCTTCAGCATGGGAAACGCTGGCGCAAGCCGGTGACCAGCCTTCGGTCGTCATGGCTATGCGGGCGCGTCAATTGTTGCTGGATCCGCCGCCATTGGACTGGGACGGCGCCTGGCATAAAACGGCGAAATAAGCGCATTCTAGAGCAATCTGCATTAAGTTCGAGCCATGAGGCTCGAACTTAATAAAGAAAATTGCTCTAGATTTTAATGTGTTAGAGCAGCTTTCCGCGATTAAGCGGGGTCACTTCGTTACTCCACTTAATCGCGGGCTGCTCTATTGCTCAGACGCCTGATCCAGTTATCATCTGCCCCTATCTATCTTCGTTAATGCTCTGAGCCACAGGAACCCCCGCATGAAATCCCTGCTAGTCGCCAATCGCGGTGAGATCGCGATCCGTATCGTGCGCGCTGCCGCTGAACTTGGCGTCCGCACGGTCTCGGTCTATTCCATTGATGACGCGCAATCCCTGCATGTGCGCAAGGCTGACGCCAGCTTTGCGCTTTCTGGCGCCGGGCCGGCGGCGTATCTGGAGATTGCGGGAATCATTGCCGCTGCACAGCAAACCGGCTGTGATGCGATCCATCCGGGCTATGGATTTCTCAGCGAGAATGCCGGTTTTGCGCGCGCCTGCCGTGCCGCCGGGTTGATCTTTGTTGGCCCGGATGCGGACACGCTGGAATTATTTGGTGACAAACTCAGCGCCAAGGCGCTGGCGAAACGCACCGGTGTCCCGGTTGCGCCGGGCATTAACGGCCCAGCCAGCATTGATGCGGTGGCGGCGTTTTTGAACAGCCTTGGCCCTAACGGGGCGGTGATGATCAAGGCGGCGGCGGGCGGCGGCGGGCGCGGCATGCGGGCGGTGTATGCAGTGTCTGAAATTGCAGAGGCTTATGCCCGCTGCCAATCAGAGGCGCTGGCGTTTTTCGGCAATGCGGATCTCTATGCGGAACGCCTGCTGCGCGCGCCGCGCCATATCGAGGTGCAGATTATAGGTGATGGCGGCGCCGTCAGCCATGTGTGGGAGCGTGAATGCACCCTGCAACGCCGCCACCAGAAGCTGGTCGAGATTGCGCCCAGTCCCGGTCTGCCAACAGAATTGCGCGCCCGAATTCTGGATGCGGCGCTTCGCATGGCCGCAGAGACGCGCTATCGCGGGCTTGGCACGTTTGAGTTTCTGGTTGAGGACGGCGAATTTATTTTCATGGAATGCAATCCGCGCCTGCAAGTCGAGCATACGGTTACCGAAGAAGTCACCGGCGTCGATCTGGTCGCGGCGCAGTTGCGTATCGCGGCTGGCGCGAGCCTGGCTGAACTTGGCTTAACCCAGCGCCAGATTCCCCCAACCGCCGGGTTTGCAATGCAGTTGCGTGTCAACATGGAAACCATGACGCCCACGGGGCAGGCGCAACCCTCGGGCGGCGTGTTGCGCGTATTCGAGCCGCCATCCGGGCGCGGCGTCCGGGTGGATAGTTTTGGCTATGCGGGCTATGCCGTCAGCGCAAGTTTTGACTCGTTGCTGGCCAAGCTGATCGTGCATGGCGCATCAGCGGAGTATGCGGATACGGTTGCGAAGGCCTATCGCGCCTTGTGTGAATTCCGCATCGAGGGCGTGGCGACCAACGCCGGTTTTCTGCGCAACCTGCTGCGCCACGCGGATGTGATCGCCAATCGCGTTTATACGACGTTCATTGAGGACCGGATCGGCGAAATCCTCGCGCCCGGCGGAGACGCGCACCGCGATCTGTTTTTCGCTGACGCCGGGACAGTTGCGACGCAGACGCAGGGCGCCGCCGCTATAGCGCCGCCCGGCACGGTCGCTGTGGCGGCGCCGATGTCCGGGCGCATCGTCAGTATTGATGTGGCGCCAGGCCAGCAAATCAGGCGCGGCCAGCAGGTCGCGGTGATCGAGGCGATGAAGGCGGAACTGGTGATCAACGCGCATGTCACCGGCGTCATTCACCAGATACTGGTTATCACCGGCGCGCAAATATTTGATGGCCATCCATTGCTGTTTATTGAACCCATGGAGCTTGCCGCATCCGAAGAGGATGTAATGAGCGTGGTTGATCTGGATGTCATCCGCCCCGATCTGGCCGAGGTGAATGCGCGCCACGCCATGTTGCTGGATGAAGCGCGCCCGGAGGCGGTGGCGCGGCGGCGCAAAACAAATAGCCGCACCGCGCGTGAGAATATCGCTGATCTGGTCGATCCGGACAGCTTTGTCGAATATGGCGGGCTCATTGTGGCGATGCAGCGGTCACGGCGCACCATGGATGAGCTTATCCGCGTCAGCCCGGCGGATGGTTTTGTAACCGGCATGGCCCGCGTCAATGGCGCAACGTTTGGCGAGGACAAGGCCCGCTGCATGGTGCTGGTCTATGACTATATGGTGTTCGCAGGCACACAAGGCCTGATGGCGCACCGCAAGAAAGACCGCATGTTCGAGCTGGCCTATAAATTGCGCGTGCCGGTGATCCTGTTCAGCGAAGGCGGCGGCGGCCGGCCCGGCGACACCGATCATGGCGGCTCGGGCGGCGGGCTGGAACTGCGCAGCTTCTGGCATTTCGCAAGGCTGAGCGGGCTGGCGCCGATGATCGGCATCAATTCCGGCCGCTGCTTTGCCGGCAACGCCGCCTTGCTGGGCTGTTGCGATGTGATCATCGCCACCAAAAATTCCAACATCGGCATGGCCGGTCCGGCCATGATCGAGGGCGGTGGCCTCGGCGTGTTCACGCCGGAGGATATTGGCCCCGTATCCGTTCAGGAACCCAATGGCGTGATTGATATTCTGGTTGAGGATGAGGCCGAGGCGGTAGCGGTTGCGAAAAAATACCTGTCATACTTCCAGGGGCCCGTGAAAGATTGGGCCTGTGCTGATCAGCGTGAACTGCGCCCGCTGGTGCCGGAAAACAGATTGCGCGCCTATGATTTCCGGGCCGTCCTTGGCACGCTGGCGGATACAGATTCAGTGCTGGAGCTGCGCAAGAATTTCGGCGTGGGCATTCTCACCGCCTTTGCCCGTATCGAGGGGCGGCCCATCGGCGTGATCGCCAACAACCCATTGCATCTGGGGGGCGCTGTGGATGCGCCGGGGGCGGACAAGGCGGCACGTTTTATGCAACTGTGCGACGCCTTTGACATTCCGCTGCTGATGCTGTGCGACACGCCTGGCTTCATGGTCGGGCCGGAAAGCGAAAAGACCGCCACCGTGCGGCATTTCTCGCGCATGTTCATAACCGCCAGCACCATGGACGTGCCGGTGTTCACGGTCATCCTGCGCAAGGCGTACGGGCTTGGCGCCATCGCCATGGCGGGCGGCTATATGAATATCGGTAATTTCGTGGTGTCCTGGCCAACCGGCGAAGTAGGGCCGATGGGACTGGAGGGCGCGGTTCATTTAGCCTTCCGCAAGGAACTTGCAGCGATTGAGGATCCGGACGCCCGTCAGGCGCGCTACCAGCATCATGTGGACAAGCTGTACCGTCAGGGTAAGGCGATAAACGCCGCAAATTATATGGAGATCGATGATGTGATCGATCCTGCGGACAGCAGGAAATGGATCATGCAGGGCCTGCGCAACAGCCCCACCCCACCGCCGCGCACCGGCAAAAAACGCCCGATGGTGGATGCGTGGTGAGCCGCGCGGCGCCTGAGCATGTTCGGATCAGGCCTGCTTCTGAATAGCCCGTTTGGCCGCTTCAGCCAGAAAACCACTTCTGGTCATACCGCGGGCTTGAGCGGTTGCGTCGATGGCTTCTACAAGCCCTTCGTCGAGACTGATGTTGAGCCGCACCGCCTTACCAGGCAAGTCTGCGCGAACCATAATTCTCGCGGCTTCTTTTACCTCGGGATCGGATTCGATTTTATCCAGCGGGCGCTGTATGGGAATAGGATCACCATCCCTGGCCATAAGAAGCAAATGTCCCCGCAGTGCGGCTTCGGCATTCAGCGCTGCTTCTTCAATCGTTTTGCCGTAACTCGTGCAACCGGGCATATCCGGGAAAAAAACCCCGAAGCCTTTTTTGGCGCGCTCGATGATTGCGGGAAAATAATGAATCGCCATATAATATTTTACCTCAGTTTGACGCCGCTTTGCCGCTCAATGCTTTTGAGCGTGCCAATCGGCACATCTTTGACTGGAGCAATCTGCATTTAAATCGAGGCGCCAATGATCTTTACTGGCCCCCCACCCCAACCCCTCCCCACGAGGGGGAGGGGCTTTTTCCACAGAATTCTGCGCTTCTTCTCCCTCCCCCTTGT
>CAMTWQ010000015.1:0-69326 GCA_947085465.1 uncultured Alphaproteobacteria bacterium | reverse complement strand
GGAGTCACGTGACTCCGCGAAGGCGCCAAGAAATGCGGGTGAATAAAAGCCAGAGCGTTTTGAAATGGGCTAAAAATACTCTAGACCATTTCCTGATCGGATTGAATCAATCCGATCAGGATAAAAATGGTCTAACACATTCACTTAGAGCCTTTCTTGTCCGGTCAGGTTGGTTCAACCTGACCGGGAAAGGCTCTAGAAATCCCATGCCCGGGTGAACATGAACTGCCCCCGATAATTATCGGTGTCGTAGGTTTGTAAATTCGAGTTCGAACTCTGAAACCCCACCGATAAATTGAGAATGACCGGGCGCAAGGCGCCGGGCAAGGCGCCCTCGCTAAATATCAGCGTACTGATCGTTGACAGAGGCGCCCCGTATGTTACATCAAACAATACGTCTCTATCCTTGCGCGTGCGGCTGGATATGAGCCGTTGCGGCGCCTCGTAAAACTGTTTTTCCAGGGTAGCGCTAACAGTCAAAAAGGTCTGGAGCGGAAGAATTTTAGTAGCGTTGGCGGAAATTTCGAACCCTTTGTATGATTCAAAGGCGGCCGCGTTAACTCTGTTGAATGCGACTGAAGCATTGGCCCAGGAAGTGGCGCTAAAGGTTCTGCGCCCTCCCGCCGTCATTTTTTGATAGTTGCCTTCCTGGTTGGTGGCGCCGGGCGCGCTAGCCGTATTATTATAATGCCTCCAGCCATTGCGCGCCTCAACAAACCCTAGAATGGATTTGTTGAAAAAAAGCCGTTGCCACTTAAAAGACGCGGCCACATCACGGGAATATTTCTCCCGGTCAAGCTCAAGAAAGCTTACGTTAACGCCAGGAAGAAAATCACCAACAGTGGTTTTGTAATCCGCGCCACCTTGCAGCAGCAGTGCACGCACATCCAGCGCATCCACCTCCACCTGATCATCATACAACATGGCGGCGCCGCCATATATCTTCTGAAGCTGTTGTCTTCCGGTGTCCCAGGAAATTTGCGCGGCTCCCAATGCAAAGCGGCCAAAATCATCTGTCTCGCCGCCTGGAATTGTCCGCTCAACGTCAGCAATCAGATATACGCCGCCGTCGGGACGCGCATTCCGGTTAGTGTCATAATGCATACCGGCGCTAAACGAGGCCGTGCGTTTTATTTTTTTAAGACGTTGCGCCATTAGCGACCGGTACACCGCAATTTCGGCGCTGATGGCGACTGTCGGCTGGCGGGCCGCTAACAAATCAAATTGCACACTTGCCGCGTCAAGCACGTCCATGCGGTAAAGTATGATTGCATATAGCAGACGCACTTCGTCAGCGCCGGGATGGTGGAGCAAGATGCGCTCGATCGTGGCAGAGGCAAGCTGTAGATTGCCGCGGCTAATCAGTTCCCTAGCGTAACGCAAGTTGATAACAGGATCATCCGGCGCCGCCAGCACGTCAGAATAGCTGACGGCAGGGAATGCTGAGGGCGCCTGTCTCAGGCTTTGCGCCTGGCGGGCCTGGCCAATTTGCTCAATGACCTCGCGTTCACGATCCTGGACCGCATCCGGGGGCAATGCTTGCGCGAGCAACGGAACAGATAACAGCGCAGCGCCAAACACAGTAATAGTACAAACCCAAACGGCGCAGACCCACCTATCAACCGCCATATCCGTCCCCGGCGCGAACAATTAGCTTATAAATTGAGATACCTAGATCAGCTCCAAGACACACTTCTTAGCGCGGCGTGTCTTAGCGCGGCATGATAAATATATGCGGCAATTTTCGGTCTGATGGAAGTAATGCTTCAGCCAGCTTAGATATTGCTCCTGGCAGTTATGCCTTGTGGTGTCCGGCATTACAAGCGCAGTTTTTTGTTATATATGATGAGTACTAGTGGCTTAAGGCATTGACGACTTTGGCCAAATGGCGCCCTAGTATCTGCATTAAGTTCGAGCCATGCGGCTCGAACTTAATAAAGAAAATTGCTCTAGATTTTAATGTGTTAGAGCAGCTTTCCGCGATTAAGCGGGGGCACTTCGTTACTCCACTTAATCGCGGGCTGCTCTAATGGTCCAATGAAATTAGAAACCGCTGCGGGTTAATGATAAATACCGTTAAGCTGTGACCGCCATCACTTGCTTCTTGGGGCGTACAAGGCTCTGGCTATAGTCTCAATTGCGGCGCACCTAAATGCAAAATTAATGGAGAAAACCAGACATGCGTCCAGTGTCAGCCAAATACGTTGTTACAAAGCACGCCAATAAAGGCGTCACCAGGGTGAAATATGGCGCCGGCATTTTTGCCGCCCTTGTTTTGTTCACGCTGGATGCGGCCCAGGCGGCAGAGCGAGCGGGCGTTGCCGCAGGCGTAGTTGGCAATGTGCTGGTTACCCATGCCGGACAGCCCGGCCCCGTTGCAGCCAAAAGCGGCATGGATATGTTTGTTGGAGATCGCCTGCAAAGCGCTGCCGGCGCGCGGATGCAGGTGCTGCTCATCGACGAATCGGTGTTCACTATTGGACCCAGCACGAATCTGGTGATTGATGAATTTGTCTTTGCGGCGGACGCCAAGAAAAACCAGATATCTGCAACCATTGGTAAGGGCTTGCTCAACTACGTATCTGGCAAGGTGGCAAAGGAAAACCCCAGCGCCGTGCGCATCAAAACAAGCTCGGCCATCCTTGGCGTGCGCGGCACGGCGCTATTTGTGATGGACGACCCGCAATCGGGTGAAGGCGCCCAGTTTATCGGCCTGTTAGGGCCGGGAGACCAAAACGACGGAAATCTGGCGGCAGGCGGCATTACGGTGACAAGCGGTACGGAATCCGTTGATGTGCATCGGGCGGGGTTTGGTGTGTTAAGCGCCCCAGGGCAAGAGCTTTCCGGGCCAGAGCCGACGCCGGTGCGGTTGGTGGAGGCGATGGCGCTGCAATTGACCACGGGCGTTGGGATGGGCGCGGCAGCTGGCGGTGGCGCGCCAGACATCACGGTGGAGGACACGCTAGAGGCGTCAGGACAAGCTGTGGCGGATACCCGCCTTAACTTGGCAGATACAGGTTCAGCCATTTCCTCACTTGGTTCAGCATACCATGGCGCCGGGTCGGCGTCTGAGGATGCCATTGATGGCGCTGTGCAGCAAATCGTTACGGAGGACCAATTGGCGGCTGCGCGCGCCCGCGCTGCTGCTGCGCTAGCCAATGTCGCCGCCCTCACCGGGGCGGCAGAGCAGGCCCAGGCTCAAGCCGCAGCTGCAGCCGCTGCTTTGGCTCAAGCCCAAGCCGCCGCCCTCACCGGGGCGGCAGAGCAGGCCCAGGCTCAAGCCGCAGCCGCCGCCGCCGCCGCAGCTTTGGCCCAAGCCCAAGCCACCGCCCAAGCCGCCGCCCAAGCCGCCGAGCTGGCCGCCGCTCAAGCGGCTGGGCTCGCTGCTCAAATAGCTGCCAGCGCACCAGGATCCGCGAACCAGCAGCAGCCGGCGGGGCTGGCTGCTGCTCGGGCGGCAGAACAGGCCGCCGCTCAGGCCGCCACCCAGGCGCAAGCGGCAGCGGTAGCGGCAGCCCAAGCCACAGCAGAAGCGCAAGCGGCAGCGGTAGCGGCAGCCCAAGCCGCAGCAGAAGCGCAAGCAGCAGCGGTAACGGCAGCCCAAGCCGCAGCAGCAGCTCAAGCAACGGCTGCCCAAGCTGCGGCTGTTCAAGCCCAGGCGATTGCCCAGCTTCAGCCAGTAGCCCAGATACCCCAGCCTTAGAGCAGCCTGCGCTTAGCTTTTGCCACCACTCCCCTTAAATCGCGCCGCTGTCGCGCAGGCTAGCCAGGCAGGCGTCGTCACAGCCAACGCCGCGCAGGATTTCCTGCGTATGCTCGCCAACTTTTGGCGCGACGCGCGGACTGGCCTTGGGCGCGCCGTCGACCCAGATCGGGCTGCTGACGGTTTTTATGCGTCGCCCATCCTCCAGCACAAGATCAGTGAGCATATGGTTGGCCAGCACCTGGCCGTCGGTGATGACATCCTCAATGCGGTTGATCGGGCTGACGGTAATGCGGTTGGAAAGCAGAATCTCGCGCCACTCGGCCCAATCCTTTTGCGCGAAGGTGGCGTCCAGCACCGCCAGCAGCGCAACCATATTCGCGCCGCGCGCCTTGGCGGTGGCGAAACGCGCATCGCTGGCCAGTTCGGGCCGCCCGATACAGTTGGCGAAGGTTGGCCAGGTCCGGTCATTCGCCATCACGGCGATGATAAAGGCGCGCCCATCGCGGCATTCGAAATGATTGACCAGCTCCTGGTAATTCAGTTTGGAATTGGCCGCGTCATACACCTTTGCGCCGAGCAGTTCCGCCTGCACCGCGATGGCGTTCGCCCACACGCCCGCCGCCAGCAAGGACGTATGCACTTTGCACCCCTTGCCGGTGCGTTCACGCTGATACAGGCCCATCATGATCGCCGACAGCATCGACATAGAGGTGGAGTGATCGCCGGTGGCCGGCGGCATAATGGCGCGCGGCGCGCCCTGCGCGCGGGTATGCTCCATCATCCCGGAGCGCGCCCACCAGGCGGTCGCGTCATAGCCGGGCTTGCTCGCCTCTTCGCCTAGTTCGCCATAGCCGGTCAGCGAGGCGTAGACCAGGCGCGGGTTCAGCGGCGCCAGATCCTGATAGCGGATTTGCAGGCGCTCCTGCACCTCCGGCGGCAGGTTGGTGAGAAACACATCGGTTTGCTTGACCAGCCGCTCGAACGGTTCGCGCGCGCCAGGCTTTTTTATATCCATCGCCAGACTGCGCTTGCTGCGCCCATCCAGCAGCCAGCAATAGTTCAGATCGCAATCGGGCATCTGCGCCACCATTTGCAGATAGCGGAATATATCACCCAGCCCCGGCACTTCCAGCTTGATCACATCGGCGCCAAAATCCGCCATCACGGTAGCTGCCGCTGGGCCTGCCACAAAACTGCCGAAATCCAGAACCTTGATCCCGTTAAGAACCGGGGTTGCTTCGCCCATTAATCATCCTCCTATATTTTATTTTGGATAATCCGATCATATTTGCTGCGATAATACTATAGTAAAGCAGCGCATGGCAGGGGAGAGAAAAATGAGCGGAATGATAGAGTTTGGCGAGCGTCAGGCGCGCGCCATCGAGGTCATGTACCAAAATCCAGATGTTACCGGACAGCGCTCGGAAGTGCTGGCGCGGCTGGAGCTGCGGCCGGGCGAGGCGGTACTGGATGTGGGGTCGGGGCCTGGCCTGCTGCTGCGCGATATGGCGCTATCAGTTGGGGCAGGCGGCAAGGTCGTGGGCCTGGATATGAGCCAGCCTATGATCGATGTCGCCAAACGCCGCTGCGAGGGCCTGGCGCAGGTCGCGTTTCAGCAGGCGGAGGCAACCAAACTGCCATTTCCAGACGCCACATTCGACGCCGCCGTCTCCACCCAGGTATATGAATATGTGGCCGACATGGCGCTGGCGCTCAAGGAGCTGCACCGGGTAATGAAGCCGGGCGGGCGTATCCTCATCCTCGATACGGATTGGGACAGCCTGGTGCTGTACACCAGGGACCGCGCCCGACAGGCGCGGATATTGGAAGTGTGGGACGAGCATCTGGCCGATGCGCATCTGCCCGCATCGCTGTCGCCAAAGCTGCGCGCGGCGGGATTTCAAATCACCCGGCGCTCGATCATTCCCATATTCAATCCCGAATATCATCCCAACACCTTCGCTGCCGGCATTCTGGATGGCATTCGCGGTTTTGTCGCCGGGCGGCAGGGGATCACCAAAGAACAAGCTGATGGCTGGGCGAATGATCTGCGCGCCCTTGGCGCCAGCGGCGAATTTTTCTTCTCCATCAACCGCTATGTGTTTCAGGCGGTGAAATCAGCCGGAAAATAAGGAGCCCTCATGCGCGCTGCGATATTCAACGAGATTGGCAAACCGCTCACCATTGGAGACGCGCCGGACCCGGCGCCCGGCGATGATGATTTGATCCTGAAAGTATCCTATTGCGGTATTTGCGGCTCGGATCTGCATTCGACCGAGGCGGGGCTGATGACCCTGCCTGCGGGCAGCATCATGGGCCATGAATTTTCCGGCGAGATCGAAGCCATTGGCCGCAATGCGGGCAGCGAATGGAAAGTTGGACAAAAGGTCACCGCGATGCCGCTTATTTCCTGCGGCGCGTGCGCGGCCTGTGTGCGCGGCGACGGTCATCATTGCGCTAAAATGGTCAGCATCGGACTTGGGCAAAGTTCCGGCGCCTACGCAGAATATGTCAAGGTTGGCGCGCGCGATGCGGTGTTGTTGCCGGCAAGCGTCAACTTGCAGGAAGGGGCGTTGATTGAACCGCTGGCGGTTGGCTATCACGCAGTTGAGATGGCCGGGCTGCGCCCTGGCGCCAATGTGCTGATCCTCGGCGCTGGTCCTGTTGGGTTGGCGGTGACGCTGTTTTCGCGCTTTACCGGCGCCCGGCATATTATCGTCAGTGAACGCAGCGATGGCCGCATCGCCATGGCGGCGCGCATGGGTGCAACCGATGCGGTGCGCGCCGGTGAAGACGTCATCGGGCAATTCCGCAAAAAAACCGGCGCGGTTCCCGACGTGATTTTTGAATGCGTCGGCGTGCCGGGCATGATTGCGGACTGCATGAAAATGGCGCCGCGCGGCGGCAAGATCGTCGTTGCGGGCGTCTGCTCCAAGCCCGACACATTTCTGCCGTTGGCGGGGATCATGAAAGAGCTAACGTTGCAATTCGTTCTGGCGTACCGCAAGCGGGATTTCGACCTGATCGCGGGATGGATGGCGGCGGACCGCATCGACGCCCAGGCGATGATTACAGATACGGTTGGCTTTGCGGATTTTCCGCAAGCCTTCGAGGCGTTGCGCACGCCCTCACAGCAATGCAAGGTGATGCTCAAACCAGGCCTTGGCTGAGCGAAAAGCGATGATTTCCAGCAAGACAACAGATATGGCGGCGCTTGATCTGTCCCAAGAACCGCAGGGCATAGTGATTGCGCTGCGCGGCAGCTGGACGATTGCCTTTCTTGCGGCGGTTGACGCGGCGCTTCGCGCCTTGCCGCGCGCGGGCGATGCGGGGCCGGTGGCGCTTGATCTTGCCGGCATTGAACGGCTAGACACCGCCGGCGCATGGCTGCTGTACCGCACCAGAAAATCGCTGCGCGCACAAGGCCTGGCGGCGGAATACCGCAATGTTGCACCAGGCCATGCAGCCCTGCTCGCCCGCATTGAGGCAAACGATCAGCCGCGCGATATTGAGCCGCCAAAGGACAGTCTCTATCGTATCGTGCTGGCCGAAATGGGGGCCGCTGTTGCAGGGGCGGCGATAGAACTGCGCGATCTGCTGGGTTTTTTCGGGCTGCTTATGGCGGCGCTATTTCGTGCGCTACGAAACCCGTCCCGGTTGCGCGTGACGCCGCTCATCTATCATATGGAGCAGGTTGGCTTTAATGCGGTGCCGATTGTTGCGCTGATTTCATTTTTGATCGGCGTGGTGCTCGCCTATCAGGGCGCGACACAATTGCGCCAGTTCGGCGCGGAGATTTTCACGGTCGAGCTGGTGTCGATTTCAGTGCTGCGTGAGATCGGGATTCTGCTGACGGCGATCATTGTGGCTGGCCGCTCGGGCAGTGCGTTCACGGCGCAGATCGGCTCTATGAAATTGCACGAGGAAGTGGATGCGATGCGCACCCTGGCGCTTGATCCGATGGAGATGCTGGTGTTGCCGCGGGTGCTGGCGCTGATGCTTGTGCTGCCGATGCTTGGCTTTATCGCCGATATGATGGGGCTTCTGGGCGGCCTGATGATGTGTTGGGCGGTGCTCGACATCATGCCCGGCGCGTTCATTGAGCGTGTAGCGGAATGGGTGCCGCTCAGCCATTTTTGGGCTGGCCTGATCAAGGCGCCATTCTTTGCCCTGATGATTGGGCTGATTGGCTGCTTTGAGGGATTGAAGGTCGAAGGCAGCGCAGAATCCGTCGGCCGCCTCACCACCAAATCGGTGGTTGAATCGATCTTTCTGGTGATTGTGGTTGACGCGATCTTCTCCATCTATTTTGCGGAGATCGGTTATTGAGCGGGCAATCGCCGGTCATCTCCATTCGCGGATTGCGCACGCAATTTGGCCCCGTCATCATTCATGACGGCCTTGATCTCGATGTGAATGCGGGCGAGGTGCTGGGCATTGTCGGCGGCTCCGGCACGGGCAAGTCGGTTTTGCTGCGCACGATCATTGGACTGAACCGTCCAACTGCTGGCGCGATCCGGGTGTTTGGCGAGGATGTGGCCGCGCTGCCCGCGGATGCGCGCGAAATGCTGGAGCGCCGCTGGGGCGTGCTATTTCAGGATGGCGCATTGTTTTCATCGCTCACCGTTGCGCAAAATATCGAAGTCCCCATGCGTGAGCAGCTTGATTTATCGCCTGCGCTGATGGGTGAGATTGCCGCCATGAAAATTGGCATGGCGGGCCTGCCACCGGACGCGGGGGCGAAATATCCATCCGAGCTATCAGGCGGCATGCGCAAACGCGCAGGCCTGGCGCGCGCCCTGGCGCTCGATCCCGAGATCCTGTTCCTGGATGAGCCAACGGCGGGCCTTGATCCAATTGGCGCGGCGGCGTTCGATAATTTGATCCGTGAGCTGCAACGCACCCTGGGCCTGACCGTCTTCATGGTCACCCATGATCTTGACAGCCTGCATGCGATTTGCACGCGCATTGCGGTATTAGCGGAAAAACGTGTTATTGTGGCGGGCGATATGGCGCAGATGCTGGCTTATGAACATCCCTGGGTCCGGGAATATTTTCATGGGCCGCGCGGGCGCGCCGCAATAAACGCCAAGGCAAGCTAAATATATGGAAACCCGCGCCAACCATATCTTGATCGGCGGCTTCACGCTTGCGGTGATCCTCGGCGCGATGCTGTTCGTTTTATGGCTTGCCAAAATTGAGATCGACCAGCGCTTTGCCTTTTATGATATTTTATTCGAAGGCTCTGTAACCGGGCTGAGCGTTGCGGGCGACGTGCGTTATAAGGGCGTGCGGGTGGGCCAGGTCAAAGAAATCAAGATCTATGAGAAAGACCCTAAATTCGTCCGGGTACGGATTGAAGTTGACGCCAACACGCCAGTTTATACTACGACAAATGCGAGCCTGGAGTTTTTTGGCATTACCGGAGTGCTGTTCGTGCAAATTCAGGGCAGCGGGATTGATGGCAAACCGCTAACCCCGCAAGCGGGGCAGGATGTGGCGATGATCCCTGCGGGAAAATCAAGCCTGGAGGAATTGTTCGCGGGCGCGCCGCGTTTAGTCGAGAATGCAGGGCTGTTGATCGAACGCCTGTCGATGCTGGTGGATGAGCAAAACCGCACCTCGCTCGCAAACATTTTGAACAATGTTGAAAGCGTTAGCGGCAGCATAGCTAAACGCAGCGCTGATATCGAAGAGGTAATCAAGAATAGCGGCAAAATGAGCCGCGATCTGTCAGAGGTATCCGCCAATATTAATGCGCTTACGGCGCGCCTTGATCGCCTGGCGGTTACGGCAGAGGCAACCCTTGACAAAGACGTGCGCAAACTGCTTGCCGATGCGGGCGGCACGGCGCGTTCGTTTGGCGCGATGGCGGATGAAATGCAGAGCATTTTAAAGGATAATAAGCCCGCAATTAACAATTTTGGCGATAAGGGGCTGCGCGAATTCGCGTCCTTTGTGGTCGAGGCGCGGCAACTCGTGACCACCCTTGACCGGGTCGCCCAGCGCATGGAGAGCGATCCGGCGCGATTTTTCCTCGGCACATCGGCATCGGAATATCAGCCGCAATGAACATCTGGCCAGATTTACAGATGCGGCGAGCGATTGCAGTGCTTACGGTTCTCACGTTTGGGCTTGGACTTCCAGGCTGCGGGTTGTTGAGCCTTCCTGGGTCTGGACCCGCGCCCGTGATCTATGATTTGTCGCCAAAAAACACGTTTGATAAGGAATTACCCGTCATTAAGGCGCAATTAATTATTGAGGAGCCGGTCGCTGCGCGCGGCATCGATTCAGACCGTATCGCCCTGCGCCCCAGACCCATCGAAATCAAATATTTCGCCGGTTCCCGCTGGTCCGACCGGGCGCCGAAAATGGTGCAGACCTTGATGATCGAATCGTTTGAAAACACCGGCAAAATTGTTGCTGTAGGGCGGCAATCGATTGGCCTGCGATCCGATTTTGTCATCAAAAGCGAGTTGCGGGAATTTCAGGCGGAGTATTTCAAGATGGGCGCCATGCCGGATATCCATATCAGGCTGAGCGTTAAGCTTATTAAGATGCCGGACGCGCGCATCGTGGCTTCGCAAACTTTTGAGCGCACCGAATTAGCGTCTGGTAAAGAAATCACCGCTATAGTTGAGGACTTCGATGAAACACTGGGCAAGGTGTTGCGCCGCTCAGTAGAGTGGTCATTACGTGAAATTGACGCGCAAACCAAACACCCCGCCACTCAAGAATAGGTAGTGTATGGCTCCGTGATGGATAACCCACAAACCTCATACAACAATCGTTATAGCGGCGGGGCCGCACCGGCGCGCGCCGAGCTCACCTACCTGCGCCGGGGCCTTGATCAGCCGGGTGGCAAGCTGCCGCTATTTGACCGGCGCGGCCAGGAGGTGAGCGCAGACATTGTTAATGCCTGCATCGAAAAGGGCTGGGCCGAGCATTGGTTCTCCAACCCGCTGAAACCCGATTGGCTGGTTTGCCGCCTGACCGACGCCGGGCGCGAAACAGTCACGCGACATTGGCCGCTGACTTAATCTAACTGCATCTCACTCTACCCCTTATTCGCCTCGAACAGCTCCAGACTGCGCTGTTTCGCCAGCTTGGCGCAGGCCTCGTTATAATCAGTGCGCCTGTCTGACTGAAAGCCGTGCCCGGCGTCATAGACATAGACGCCAACAGCCGGGTGCGCCGCCTCGATCTTGCGCACCAATGGCATGGGGATGCCTTTGTCATGTTCGCCGAAATGCAGAATGGTCGGGCATTTGGGTTTTTCGGTGATGTAATCGCCGATGCCGCCGCCATAATAACCGGCTGCTGCGGAAAGCCCGGTGCAGCGGCTTGCCGCCACCCAGACGATCGTGCCGCCATAGCAATAGCCGGTGACATAGACGGGGCCCGCATTGCGGCCCTTCAGATAATCAATGCCAGCCTGCACATCCTGGATATTGTTTTCGGTGCTGGTCTTGGCGCGCAGGGCGAGGCCCTTTTGAATGGCGTCCGGCGAATAGTCGGCCTGAAAGTTTTTTTCCACCCGGTCATAGAGAGCGGGCGAAACCACCTCCAGCCCGTCTTTCGCCCAGGCGTCGCAGACATCCTTGATGTGATCGGTGACGCCGAAAATTTCCATCACGCAGACCAGGCCGCCCTTGCGCGCGCCCTGCGCCTCCACATGGTAATACTCAATCGCTGCCCCGTCGCCGCTTTTTAGTGAGATCATTTTTCCCAGATGCGCCATCGTGTGTTCCTCCCTGTTATGATTGCGGCTTGCTCGTCACCATGCCCTGGCCGGTAAAGCTCAGCACGAGTTCGCCTCTTTGGTTTACACCCTGGTTGGTGCTACGAATGATGCCCCATCCCGGGCGCGATTTCATCAGAAGTTTTTCAGCCGTGGTGGCGGAAAACGTAAGCACGTCGCCTGGGCGCACCGGCGTTGGCCATTGCATATTGATAAAGCCGGGCGAGGGGCCGTTCTGCGGCTTTGGCCCCGGCCCCTCATCGCGGACGGGCTGATATTTCAACATCTGCTCATTGCGCTGGCGGATCATTGCGCGCATCCAGCAGGCGACGGTGAACCAGCCGCTGGCGATGATGCCGCCAAAATGCGATGCGCCCGCAGCCACCGGATCAATATGAAATGGCTGCGGATCATATTTGCGCGCGAAGGCGATCATTTCGGCTTCATCCATCACCCATCCGCCAAGCTCGATGCGGTTGCCCAGTTCGATATCTTCCAGCCAATTCGCCATGGCTTACGCCTCCGCGCCGGGATGGCGGCGCGCGAACATCAGGTTGCCTTCAATAATCATCTTCACTTCGCCATGCTGATTACGCATGGTGTGCCGGAACCGGGTCAGCCCCATTTCAGGGCGCGATTGTGACGCGCGGCGCTCCAGACATTCGCGGGTAATGGATAAAATATCACCAGGCCGCACCGGCGCGCGCCATTTGCTTTCATCCAGCCCTGGCGAACCCATGCCCGCGGATTCGAGCAAATAATGATCGCACATCATGCGCATCGCCATGGCGCAGGTATGCCAGCCGCTGGCGCACAATCCACCGATAAATGTTTTCTTCGCCGCCTCTTCATCAATATGCATGAGCTGTGGATCATATTCGCTGGCGAATTCGATGATTTCTTCTTTGGTGACGTGGTATTCGCCAAATTGCGCCATTTCGCCGGGCGCAAAATCTTCCCAGTAATATTTTATTTCAGGCATTATCCCTCCTGTTTAATTCGCAAACCGGAAATGCAGCACGTCGCCGTCGCGCACCACATATTCCTTGCCTTCCAGCCGCATTTTACCCGCATCCTTGGCGCCCGCTTCGCCATTACAGGCGATATAGTCATCGTAACCGATGGTCTCGGCCCGGATGAAGCCTTTTTCGAAGTCTGTGTGAATGACGCCTGCGGACTGCGGGGCCTTGGCGCCGCGCGGCACGGTCCAGGCGCGGGTTTCCTTTGGGCCGACGGTGAAGAAGGTGACCAAATCCAGCAGCGCATAGCCAGCAAAAATCACCCGGGCCAGGCCGGTTTCCGCAAGTCCAATGGTTGCCAGAAACTCCACCCGCTCATCTTTGGGCAGTGCCGCCACCTCGGCCTCAATCGCCGCCGAAACCACGATCATCGCGGCATTCTCTGCTTTGGCCTTTGTCTCGACCGCCTGGCTGTATTTATTGCCGCTGGCGGCGTCGGACTCGGCCACATTGCACACATACAGCACCGGTTTTGCGGTAATCAGCCCTAACTGCGCAAAGCGCTCGCGCAGATCATCGGCAATGACGGCGGTGCGCGCCGGGCGTCCTTCGCGCAGCGCTTCAAGGGCCGGCTCCATCACCGCCAGCATCGCCAGGGATTCTTTATCTTTGCCGGCGGCTTTTTTGCGCGCCGTATCGACGCGCCGCTCTAGGCTTTCCATATCCGACAGCATCAATTCGGTTTCAACGGTTTCAGCGTCCGCGATGGGATCAATCTTGCCATCGACATGGGTGACATTGGGGTCTTCAAAACAGCGCAGCACATGAATGATCGCGTCCACCTGACGGATATGCGACAGGAACTGATTGCCCAGACCTTCGCCCTTCGAGGCGCCGCGCACCAGCCCGGCAATATCCACGAATGACAGGCGTGTTGGCAGTATCTTGGCCGATTTTGCAATTGCCGCCAGTTTATCGAGACGCGGGTCCGGCACCGGCACATCGCCCACATTCGGTTCAATCGTGCAGAACGGATAGTTGGCGGCCTCGGCGGCGGCGGTTTCTGTCAGCGCGTTGAACAGAGTTGATTTTCCGACATTCGGCAGGCCCACGATGCCGCACTTAAATCCCATTTGGGCCGCGCTCCTCTGTCAGACTGGCGGAGGCTGGCGAATTGCGCGGCGGATTGGGATTAAGTTTTGCCGCGATCCGGCTTTGAAATTCGGCATCTTCGCCGCGCATGAGATACGGCGTATATTCCGCTATGGCCGCCAGTAATGGATCAAGCCACGCGGCGTCCGCCTTGCTGAAATCGCTGAGCACATGCGGCATGACCTTATGTTGCGCTCCGGGATGGCCGATGCCGATGCGCACGCGGCGATAGTCAGGGCCAATATGCGTATCAATCGAGCGCAGCCCATTATGCCCCGCGTGCCCGCCGCCAAGCTTGATGCGCAGCTTGCCTGGCGCGAGATCAAGTTCGTCGTGAAACACCACCACATCGCCTGGCGTGAGTTTGAAAAACCGCATTGCTTCGCCGACAGCACGGCCCGATTCATTCATGAATGTTTGCGGCTTCAGCACAACGATTTTGACGCCAGCTATCAACCCATCACGGGCAAGGCCCTGAAACCGACGCCTCTCGGGCGCAAGCTGATAGCGATCACAAATGGCGTCAACCGCCATAAAGCCCGCATTATGCCGGTTGCAGGCGTATTTCGCGCCCGGATTTCCGAGCCCTGCCAATAACAGCATGATTGCGTTCCTAAGCCTGATCTTTGCAAGCTAAAGCAGTTCTGTTTGCCGGGCAGCCAGAGCCTTTCCCTGTCAGGTTGACCCGGCTACGCCTACGGCTTCGCCGTGGCGAGACCAACCTGACAGGATAAGAAAGGCTCTAAATTAATGTATTAGGCCATTTTTATCCTGAACGGATTGATTCAATCCAATCAGGAAATGGTCTAGGAAGGTTCGGTGGAAAGATACAAGCCTACTTTTTCTCGCCGCCCGCAGCAGGAGTTGCTGGAGCCGCCACTGCTGCCGGAACCACTGGCGTCTCTACTTCGGCAACCGTCGGCGGGGCAAGCGTGGCGATGGTGAAATCGCGATCCATGATGGCGGGATGCACCCCTTCAGGCAGCACAAGCGCCGAGATATGCACACTGCCATTGATATCGAGATCACTAATGTCGCACATCAAGAATTCCGGAATCGAATCAATGGGGCACACCAGTTCCACTTCGTGACGCACAATATTCAGGACGCCGCCACGTTTGATGCCGGGCGATACTGCATCACCTGTGAAGCGCACCGGTATCTGAACGTGGATGCTGGAGCCCTTGACCAGGCGCAGAAAATCCACATGCAGCGGAAAATCCCGCACGACATCAAGTTGCAGATCGCGGGGTATGACACGCACCGTCGAGCCTTCGCCCAGATCAATCATGAACTGATGGCTCATAAAGCCGCCGCGCTTTAGCACCTTGATCAACATCGGGGAATCAAGCGCGATCATGGTTGGCGGCTCTTTACCGCCGTAAATCACGCCAGGAACTCTCCCCTCACGCCGCGTGGCGCGGGCTCCGCCCTTGCCCGCCCGGTCGCGTTTTTGCGCAACGATTGTTTCGATCTCGGCCATGCTGTTTGCTCGCTGATCGTGCCGCCGGGTAATCCCTTGCGCGCACGGTTGATATCTATGGGTTAATTCCGTACCCGTGGAGCACGAAAAAGGGCGGCGTTCTGGGGCCGGGTTGTAGCGCAGGCAGGCCAGCTTGGCAACCCGCTCAGACTAATCAAATAAGGTCGAGACCGATTTTTCCTCGGAAATACGCTGAATCGCCTCCCCAATCAGCGGCACAATCGATAGGCAGCGGATATTGGCGGCGCCCAGCACCGCTTCGGTTGGCGCTATTGTATCGGTGATCACCAGGCTTTCGATCTGCGAGGCCGCCACCCGGTCTGCTGCACCACCCGACAGAACCCCATGCGTGGCGTAGGCGTAAACCCCAAGCGCGCCAGCGTTTTTCAGGGCCTGCGCCGCGTTACACAGGGTGCCCGCCGAATCGGCCATATCGTCGATCAAAATGCAGGTGCGCCCCTCCACTTCGCCAATAATGTTCATGACTTCGGATTCGCCTGCCCGCTCCCGGCGTTTGTCAACAATCGCCAGATCCGCGTCCAGCCGCCGCGCCAGCGCCCGGGCGCGCACCACGCCGCCCACATCCGGCGACACCATCACTAGGCTGGCGTTGCCAAATTGCTGCTTGATGTCACGCACCAAAACAGGGGCGGCGAACAGGTTATCTGTGGGGATATCAAAAAAGCCCTGAATTTGTCCCGCATGCAGATCAACCGTCAGCACCCGGTTGGCGCCTGCGGTGGTAATTAGATTGGCGACCAGCTTGGCGGAAATCGGGGTGCGCGGCCCTGATTTGCGGTCCTGGCGCGCATAGCCGAAATACGGAATCACCGCCGTAATGCGCCTGGCGGAAGCACGCCGCAGCGCATCGATGCAAATCAGCAATTCCATCATATGGTCGTTCGCCGGAAACGAGGTGGATTGAATAATGAACACGTCTTCGCCGCGCACATTTTCCTGAATTTCCACAAACACTTCCATGTCTGCGAACCGCCGCACGCTGGCCATGGTCAAGGGCAGGTGCAAAAAATCCGCGACGGCCTTGGCCAGGGGTTTATTACTATTGCCCGCTAGCAGCTTCATGCGCACGCCCATTCTTGCCGGATGATGATGGCCCTGCTTTTAACTTGCCGGGGGCGCATTTGTAAACGCTTAGCACAGCGCAAAACCGGATTTGAGCAAAACTAGGGCTGCTCTAGGGTTCACGGCGGCGGTGAGGGATTCGCGTGCGCCCGGTACTCACTGAGCAGATCAATGATGCCGTCCTTGGCCCCATCGGCAGCCAGATAGGCGATCTCACCCCAATGGGTGTCGATTTGGCCAGGCGCCACCTGGTTTTCCTGATCAATCACACCAATTTCCTCACCGCCGGGCCCCAGCACCCGCCATGACAATTTGAGCAGCTGCGCCGAGGCGTTGAGATCGCTCACCTGTACCCGTCCCTCAATCTGCACCGCTTTTGGATCATCGGTTTTAATCACGTTGACCCCGGCGCTGGTGAGGGCCCGGCGCAGCGCCTGGGGCAGGACAACATCCCCATCGCCTGGGGCGCCTGAAATAGCGCGCACCCATACAGTGGTCGCGTCCAAAGCATTGCCGCCGGCCGTGTTAAAATATGGAACGATGGCCAGCGCCGCGCGTTCCGCCAACGCCTTCAGAGCCGGATCATCCGCCAGGGCCGCGAGATGGACAGTTTCACGCAAGGTATATTCCGCCACGGGCTTTTCATCCGGGCCAGTGAGCGTCCATGTCACGCTTAACGCATTTGGCTCCTGAACCGCTTTTCCCGCCAGCCCATGCGCCCCAGGCATCACGCCGGGCGCGGCAATTGCCGGGATATCCAACTCGCGCAACGCCGCGCTGACGGCTTGCGCGAGCACGTGGCCAAACTCCGCCGGAACGCCGTCAATAGGACCAACACGCACCCCGGTATGGGCAGTGATTTGGGATAACCTCTCCGGTTCCTTGGGCATCACCGGATTCGTATACGACGTGACGCACCCCGCTAGCCCAGGAATTGCGGAAACAATCAGTAGACGGATGAAATACAGGAAATATGCGCCCACTATATTTTGCATCTATGCCAGAAGGATAACGGAAATCGCGCGGCCATAATCTTTCTCCCCCAGATGGGTGGCGCGGCGGAAACTAAAAAACCGCTGTGCATCTCCGTAAGTGCATAAGTTAAGGTTTTCGGCAGGATCCAATCCTGCGCGTGATATACGCTCACTCACATAAGAACCAAGCGCGAATTGACGCTTGTCCGGCTTTGCCGAGGGGGTAAAAAAGCACCCGCTCGCAGAGTCACGCTCTAAGAAATTGCGCTCAAAATCCGCCCCGACCTCATAGGCGTCCCGTGAGATGCAAGGGCCGATGGCGGTTTCTATGGCGCCAGGCGTGGCGCCCAGCTTTACCATTTCCTCTACAACCGCCTCACAAATCCCCCCCAGCGCGCCTTTCCAGCCTGCATGCGCTGCGCCGATGATGCGCGCCTGCGGATCAGCAAACAGCACCGGCGCGCAATCCGCTGCAAGGATTGACAAGCCAATACCCGGCAGGCTGGTGACAAGCCCATCCGCCATTGGGCGGAGCGCCGCCTGTTCATGATCGTTGATCACATGCACCCCTGAACCATGCTCCTGCCGCACGCCGGCAAGGATAATTTCCTTTGCGCCAAATGCAGCGCTAACCCTGGCGCGGTTACGCCGCACATTTTCGGGATCATCCTTTGAGCCCAAGCCGCAGTTCAAAGAGTCATAAATGCCGGTTGAGAAACCACCCTGGCGCGTGAAGAATCCATGCCGCACATGGGCGCTTTGCAGCAGGCGTTGGGCGGTGAGGCGTTCTAATTTGAGCATGGATCAACTTTCAAAGCCGGCTGGCGTTGACATTGCCGGATGGTTGATCGCCATGACTTTGAACAGGCTGCCCATGGCGTCTGGCGACGTCAAGCGCGCAACATCCGCCGCAATCTGGGTGCGCAGATCCGCGTCTGCCTCGCGCGATAAGCGTTCTGCGCGCGCGGTAATTCCTAACTGCGCCAGAAATGCCTCCTGGGGAACTGGGCCATGAACGCGCGCGCCGGCCTGAATCGCCGTCTGTGCCAACTGCGCAAAGTCCACATGCGCGGTGATGTCGGCGCTTCCTGGATCCGCAAGCGGATCGCACATGCCGTGCGCGCGCACCGCCTGCAACGTATCACCCGCCGCACTTGGGAAATAGCCATAGTCAATGATCAGCGCCGCGCCGCCATATTGCATAATGCGCTGCGCCAATCCGCTGAGGATGGCCTGGCCCGTCGGGCTAATTTCTGCAATGGCGCCCTGTTGTCCGCCGCGCAATTCCTGCGGCAGAACGGAAACGTCAAGCAATGGTTCCGGGGCAAGGCAAAAACAAAATTCATCCGTCACCGAATTAATACTAATCATCCGCTCGCGCCATGCTTTGCCCATGCATTGAAACTGACGGATCGGAAGCGCGTCAAAAAATTCATTGGCTATAATCAGGGTGGGCAGTTCCGGGAGCGAGTCCACGCTCTGATGCCAGCACGGCAGGTCGCCCAGCGCCGCTTGCTGTTTTGCCTGTAGTGACGGGCTGGTTTCAACTAAATGCACCTGCGCCGCCATCAAAAAATCCGGCATTACCTTGGCCGCGCGCAAGGCGTCCACCATTAATGTGCCGCGTCCTGGCCCCAACTCAACTAGCGCAAATGGCGCCGGCTTGCCCATATCGTTCCAGCATTGCACGCACCACAGGCCAATCAGCTCGCCAAATATCTGGCTGATTTCCGGAGCGGTAATAAAGCCGCCCCCGGCGCCAATGGGGTCCTGGCGCATATAATAGCCGTGCGAGGGATAGCTAAGCGCCAAGTGCATATAGCTGGCGAGCGAAACAGGTCCCTGCGCGACAATCAAACGGCGCAAATGTTCGCTAACCGGATTATTGCGCCAATTCACGGGGCTGCCGCACGGCGAAGCGTCATGACGATCATGCAGGCCCCTGTGATGATCATTGGCAGGGAAAGCAGCATGCCCATGGTCAAGCCATGGGAGAGAAAACCAATCTGCGCGTCGGGTTCGCGAAAAAACTCAACGAAAGTGCGCGCCACGCCATACCCCGCGACAAAAACGCCGTTCACCAGCCACGTCCGCTTGAGCGCATTTGTGGCGCGGATAAGCGTATAGATCAACACTAGCAGGAATGCCCCCTCCAATGCCGCTTCATAAAGCTGACTTGGATGGCGTGGCAACGGCCCGCCGCCAGGGAACACCATCGCAATAGGCGCATCACTCACCCGGCCCCACAATTCCCCATTGATGAAGTTGGCGATTCGCCCAAATAGTAATCCAATCGGAACCACACAGGCGATGAGATCGGCAAAACTTCCCAACGGTAATTTATGCTTTCTTGCAAACAGCAGAATCGCAAAAATAACCCCAAGCAATCCGCCATGAAACGACATGCCGCCCTGCCAGACTTTCAAAATTTCAGCCGGATTGCCTAGATAATAACTGGTATTATAAAACAGCGCATAACCGAGTCTTCCGCCAAGAATAATGCCAAGCGTGACCCAGGTGATAAAATCGCCCACCTGCTCAGCCGTGGCGGGAGGCTTGGCGTGCGGCCACAATTTTTCATCGCGCACCAGCCATACCGCATAGGCCCAGCCCAGCATGATCCCGCCAAGATACGCCAGCGCATACCAGCGGATCGCTAACGGTCCAATTTGCAGGGCGACAGGATCGATTTGCGGAAAGCTGAGCATCATCACCGGGAGGGTTAATATGAGCTGCGCTTGCAGCCGGAGAATATAGGCCGTAAAAACACTGAAGATATGCAGCCATGCGAGGCATCATGCAAACCGAAAACCGTTTTCTTGACGATCTGGCCAAACTGATTTCCAACGCCGCGGGCGCCACCCAGGGCATGAAGGGCGAACTGGACGGCCTATTCCGCCAGCGCGTCGAGCGGTTACTGGACGGTTTTGATTTGGTGGCGCGCGATGAATTCGAGGCGGTAAAGGCCATGGCGGCTGCGGCCCGCGAGGAAAACGACAGGCTCGAAGCCCGAATCGCGGCGCTGGAAGCGCAGGCTGTAACCCGCGCCAAACGGCCTCGATCTGCAAAAACCTCCTCCGCCTGAGTAAACGCCGGCTGATGCTGCCTGTATCCCCGGATTTTTGCCGGCGCTATGAAATGGCGCATAGACGAAGCAAATGCTCTCGGCTACACTATTTTGTGGAGCGTTTCAGTTATATCACTATATGTGGTGATATTAACCGGCAGTGAGGGGAGAACCCAGCATGGCGCAAGACAGTCCGGCGCGGATGTTTACTACGCGGGGCCGTGAGAATATTAACCCAATTGATGTCGTCGAAGCAGTGCTGGGGGAGCGGCGCTCGGCTTACGACCGGGGGTCGGATTTTGAACTTACCCTGTTTTCCGGCGGCAGATGGACCGACCATCATGTGGGGTTCAGCTATCTGCCAGACAGTCAGGCGTTACAAGTCACCTTGATGTTCGACCTACGCGTCCCGGAGCTGCGCAAGGCCGAAGTAATGCATCTTCTGGCGCTGATGAATGCGCAGAATTGGCTGGGGCACTTTGATTTCTGGGACGAAGAGCGCACGATCCTTTTCCGGTTTGGCATGCCGCTCCGGGGCGCCCCGCTCTGCCCTGCCCAATGCGAGGATGTGATCGATTTGACATTAGAGGCGTGCGAGAGTTTCTTCCCAGCGTTGCAATATGTGCTTTGGGCAGGCATGAGCGCCAATGACGCAGCTAAGATTTGCCTGTTCGAGACCCAGGGCGAAGCGTGATTAGTGTGCCGCAGGATGCAGGAATCGTATTTTCAAAACATCTGACCGGCTCGCTGGTTCTGGCGGGGGCGGGCAAGATGGGGGGCGCATTGCTGGATGGCTGGCTTGGCGCTGGCATAGCGCCTGCGCGTGTGGTGGTTTTTGAACCAGCCCCTTCTCTGGAATTACTGGCGCTGACGGCCAAAACCGGTTTGCGGCTCAATCCGGAGATCGGTTCTGTGCGTGATGCGGTGGTGATGATTCTTGCGCTTAAGCCGCAGACGATGGGCCAGGCGCTACCGGCTTTTCTGCCGTTAGTGACGCCGGGCGCGATGATCGTGTCAATCGCCGCTGGCAAGACGATAGGTTTTTTTGAACAGATTTTTGGCGCCGATGCCGCCATTGTGAGGGCCATGCCAAACCTGCCGGCCGCTGTCCAGCGGGGTATCACGGTGCTTTACCCTAACAGTCATGTGAGCGCCGTCCAGCGGGCGCTGGCGGCGGCCTTGCTGGGTTCTGTAGGTGCTGTGGAGTGGATTGAGGACGAAGCCTTGCTTGACCCCGTAACGGCGGTGTCTGGCAGCGGCCCAGCGTACGTGTTTTTACTGATTGAGGCGCTGGCAAAGGCCGGCATCGAGGCCGGGCTTAACACGCAGCTCGCGCATCGGCTTGCGGTGGCAACGGTAAATGGCGCAGGCGAATTGGCGGCGCAATCTGCGCTGCCAGCATCTGTACTGCGTGAAAATGTCACCAGCCCAGGAGGCACGACAGCGGCGGCAATGGATATTTTGATGGGAACAGATGGTTTACAGCAATTGCTGACCAGGGCCGTGTTGAGCGCAACGCGCCGGTCCATTGAGCTGGCGGATTAGTGAGCTGGCGGATTGGGCTAGGCAATCAGAGCTTGGCAATGTCGCCCGCTGATCAGCCTCTTAAACGGCAAGCGCAAACAAACCCCACATGAAAGCGGGGATTTGTTATAAATACTAATTAGACGATGTCGTTGTAGTTGTCGTAGTGGTGGTGTCAACAAACACATTGTTGTTATTATCATTGCCGCCGGCCGCTGCAACTCCGGCCGCGATTGCCGCCGCCGCCGCCGCCGCCGCCGCCAGTGCGCCAACGCCAAGCCCGGTCCCCGCAACACCCCCGCCAACGCCGCCAGCAGCTGTGCCGGTGCCAGCAGTTGACGTGCCGCCAGTTGTGCCGCCTGCTCCCTCAGCGCCGGTTTGGGCAAACGCAACCACCGGCGTCAATGCAAGGGCCAAGGCTAACCCAATGGCTATAAAAGGCTTATTCATCGCAAACTCCATCTGTTTCACTCTGCCGCCGGACACCAGCGTCTGGCTCACCCTAGTGGCAAACCCACCACCCCAGATAACTTCTTCGTGCATAATGTATCTTAGTCGCCGATACAATACCCATACGCGCATATAATCAATCACCCATGTCGAAATTATGACTAAGATGACACCTAATTTTCCGGCGTCGTCACTATTTCGCAACGGTTTAGTAGCCTGCTAGCGCCTTAACAAAGGCAATTACCATCTGAATATCCCTGCCGGCAGCCACTAGAGCAGCCCGCGATTAAGTGGAGTCACGTCGTGCCCCCACTTAATCGCGGAAAGCTGCTCTAACACATTAAAATCAAGCAATTTTCTTTATTAAGTTCGAGCCTCGTGGCTCGAACTTAATGCAGATTGCTCTTGTACCTACAATGCAGTTAATCATTCGCTACTCATGCAACTCTATCTCGGCTTTAGAGGCGCGACTTTTGGTCTCCATTGACCAGCAATCCGGCATCACCCCTGAAACGGCGCGGGCGGCGGCGCGCATTAGGGATGCGCTGGGAAATATTGCAAAACAGGTCGCCCCACTGCCTGACATCCGGGCCATTTGGCAGCCTTCCTGGGCCAAAAGCGTGGCTAGCAACTTCCCAATCTCGGGAACCAATTCAGCGGCCGACGCCTGCAAGTCATTGCGGCGCTCATTTAGCAGCCTCGCCAATGCGCCCCCATCCTGAATTTGGCTGGGCAATGTAGCTGCTGATTCGCCAAACCGTCCTTTAAGATTTTGGAATACCTGCCCCGTGGGTAATTCCCTGCCTGGATTGGCCAGCAGCATGTAAACCTGTGGCAGAGCTGGTGCGGGTTCTAACTGATCCCCAATCCCGGAAACAAGCGCCGGAATGCCCATAAGGCAGACAGGGACATCGGCGCCGAGCCCCAGCGCTAGCTGCATTTCACCCTGCGAATCAAGCGTGATATTCCATAGGCGCGACAGCAACCGGATAGCGGCCGCCGCATCCGAGGAGCCGCCGCCAATGCCGCTGGCAGGCGGCAAATTTTTGATCAATTCAATTCGTGCGCCCGGCTGAGAAAGGCCCGCCGCCTTTGCCAGGCCAATCGCCGCGCGCATTACTAAATTCGATGCGGCAGGTCCAATGGCGCCAGCGAACGGGCCTGACACATGCAAGGACAGCGCCTCATCAGGACTTACGCTCAGGCAATCGCCAGCCTCGGTAAACACCGTTAAACTATCTAACAGATGATAACCGCGCGCATTGCGTCCCAGCACATGCAGATACAGATTGACCTTGGCTGGCGCTATTAGCCGTAAGCCGGTCATGACGCGATGATTGACTTCATGAGCGCGCGCTCAAATTTTTCCCAAATCCGTATTCACCAGCTTTTGTTTTGGCGCTTCCTGATCAGAGCCAGTTTCGAGTTTTTTTTCAATTTCGCGCACCAGCGCCGGTTCAGGTTTGAATAAAAGCGCCCGACGCCATTGGAACCTGGCTTCCAGTTTGCGGCCAGCCCGCCAGTATGCATCCCCCAGATGATCATTGATGACGGGATCTTGTGGCCGCAAGGTGATGGCGTTCTCCAGCGCGCCGACGGCGCCTGAATAATCGCCCATGCGGTATAGCGCCCAGCCGAGACTGTCAATAATCGCGCCGTCATTAGGGCGCTGGAGGGCGGCATTTTGAACCATCGCGCGCGCTTCCTTGAGCCGGACCCCATGCTCAATCCAGCCATAAGCGAGGTAATTCAGCACCAGCGGCTGATCGGGTTCAAGCTTAAGGGCGTGTTGCAAATCACGCTCTGCGTCTTGCCAGTTTCCTGTTCGCTCCAAACACATCCCGCGAGCGTATAACAACACCCAGTGGTGCGCTTGCAGTTCCCCAATGTTACGGATGGATTTGCTGTAAGCAACCGCCGCTTCAGCATAGAGCTCCCTTGAGCGCAATAAATCCGCCAACGCCGTCATCGCGTCCAAATTTCCGGGGTTTTCTTCTAGCAGCTTGCGCAGGCTGCTAATTGCGGCATCGCTACGGCCCGCACGATCTTCAACCAACGCCATTTGTATTTGCGTATTTTCATATAATGGCGAAGACTTGGGTAGTTTGGAATAAATTGCTATCGCTTCGTCCCAGCGCTGCATGCTCTCAAGCAGGCCGGCAAGTAGGGCTTGCGCCTCGAAAAAATCCGGCTTCATGTATGTGGCAAGGCGGAGATAAATGAGAGGTAATTGGGCTGCGCCATCCTCCTGGCTTAGCACACTGCCAATGCCGTACAGCGCCTCGGCAGCGCCGTCAGCCGCATCGTTGACCAGAACTGGTGCGCCCCGGCTGGCTTGCGCACGGGCCAGCGCAAGCATCATCGAAGGATGCTGCGGCGCACGTTCCAGAATGCCGCTATAAACATCCGCTGCATCCCTGTGGCGACCGCGCGCCTCCAAAAATTGCCCATATACCTGCGCAACGCGCAACGATCCGCCGCCAGGATTGCGCAGTGTTTGAGCAAACAATTCGCTGGCGCTTTGCTCACGGCTGGCCAGCGCGTTGATAAGAGCCGCGTGGTAAACATAAAAGACCTCAAACGCTTTGCGCTGAGAAAGCGGCGCAAGATCAGACAGCGCTTTATCTGTGTTGCCCAAGCCGCTTTCCGCCCAGCCCAGCATGAGCGGCCCAAGCAGCCCGCCTAAACCTCGCTCATCGGTATTCACAAGGTGCTGTTTAGCTCTGGAATAATCCTTTCTGCGAAACGCATCGCCAACCAAAACCAGCCCGGCGATCTGATTGCCGGGGTCTGCCTGAAGCACTTGTCCAGCCAGCGGAATCGCTTCTTCAAACGCGCCTTCCTGTACTTTCAGCAGAAAAACCGCATTCAGAATAGCCGGGTTTTGCGGATCGTACGCCAGGACGCGCGACATATAAGCCGCCGCATTGGCGCTATCATTTTGCGCCCGCGCATGCAGGCTGGCGAGAAAATTGCCGTACAGGGATGCGCCATTACCAGCCTTGGCAGGCGGTTGTTTGCCAGGGGCCATTGCCGGGGATGTCGCGGCGGCGTAATTATATCCTTGGTCAGCGGGCGGGCCAGAGGCGCAACCTGACAATGCTAACAACACTGCCAGGCAAGCGCGTGCTGACGCCCGGGCTGGGAGTCCGCCTGTTGCGCCAGAATAATCCGGCCCGGAAAACCGCTTTTTTGTTACCGTTCCCATTTCACCCGGCTAATCCAAAAAGCCCAAATTCCCATAGATAGCGCATGGCTGGCGTGCTGATCCAAGCTATTAAGGCGCCAGAGCGTTACCAACCTGGTAATGACCGCCGTAAAGGAGAGTTTTAGCGGGTTTTTTTAGCCGCCCGCTAGTGAATATTGCGTTATCGCGATAGAGCGTTCAATTCTGCTTTATAATTGGCGTTGCGGCAGGCAAGATCGCGCTAAACAAGGATACGGGTGATGACGCCTTCGTAACCCGCATGAAGCTGAAAGGGGTGAAATGACGATCGTTTTTCTGCACACCTCAGATGTTCACGTCGCCACATTTGACGCATTGCGCGACCGGATTGCCCCCGAGATTGGCGTGCGTCATGTGGTGCGTGAGGATTTGCTCAGCCTGGCGGTGGCGCAAGGGGGCATTACCGGTCTGGTGCAGGAAGCAGCGTTTGAAGCAATGACGGGAGCCTTGACGCCAGAAGCGCATGTGCTCATTTGCACCTGCTCGACGCTTGGGCCGGTGGCGGAAGCGTTTGATGCGGATGCGCCGATTCCGGTGTTGCGCATCGATCGCCCAATGGCGGATCAGGCCGTGTTGCACACAAGGCATATTGCGGTGTGCGGCACGCTGGCTACGGCCGTTAGCGCCACTGCTAGCCTGGTGCGCTCATCCGCCGAATATTTAAAGCAGCCAAGCGTGATCGTGACCGATCATTTATTCCTCAGCGCCTGGCCGTTGTTTGAGCGCGGCGACCTGGACGCCTATTATCGCACAGTCGCGCTTGGATTGCGCGGCGTATCGATGACCACCGAATTGATCCTGCTGGCGCAGGCCTCGATGGAGCCAGCTATCGCCTTATGCAAAGATATTGATATACCTATTTGGAGCAGTCCTGAAACCGGGTTTCGCACAGCGCTGGCGCTAGAGCAATCTGCATTAAGTTCGAGCCATGAGGCTCGAACTTAATAAAGAAAATTGCTCTAGATTTTAATGTGTTAGAGCAGCTTTCCGCATTTAACTGGGGGCACAAAGTGACTCCACTTAAATGCGGGCTGCTCTAATGGAAAACATGGAGAATATGCAGTGAAAAAAGATGTGAGCAGTCTGCTAGAGCCTTTCCCGGTCAGGTTGAACCAACCTGACCGGATAAGAAAGGCTCTATTTGAATGTGTTAGACCATTTCCTGATCGGATTGATTCAATCCGATCAGGAAATGGTCTAAGCGGCGTTGCAGCCGTCGTGTTGTGGCTGATTTCGCCTGTACAGGCGGGCGAGACCCCAGTCCCGGATGGCGCCAAGGTGTATTTCATCAGCCCGGCGGATGGCGCCAAGCTCAAGTCGCCCGTGCAGGTGGTGTTTGGCATGCGCGGCATGGGGGTTGCGCCCGCAGGCGTTGAGAAGGAAAATACCGGCCATCACCATTTGCTGGTGGATGCGCCGTTACCTGCCGGTGAAACGCTCAATGAAGCTATCGCGAAAGATCCGCAACACCTGCATTTCGGCGGCGGGCAGACCGAAGCAATGCTGGAGTTGGCTCCTGGCAGGCACACATTGCAATTGCTGCTGGGCGACCACAATCATATCCCGCACAAGACTCCGGTGTATTCCGCGCCGATTACGATCACCGTGGAATAGGATCGCGTTAATCAGGCCTTGCCGGACAAGAGTTTGAACACCCGGCCGGTGCCGTCATTGACGCTTTCATAGGTGACTGCGTTGTTGAAGTCGCTGATCGTATCCCAATTGGCGGCCACGTCATCGGCGCTCACGGCGCCCGGGATCAGCATGCCTTGCGCCTCAATCGTCTTGACGGCGGCAAAGAAACCAGCTCCGGCGGTAATGATGACGCCATTGGGCGCGTCCTCGCTCAGCATGAACAGAACGGCGGGCGAGACTAGTTCCGGCTTTAGCGCTGCAAGCGCCTGGGGCGGCATGATGGCCTCGGTCATGCGCGTCGCGGCAATCGGGGCCAGCGTGTTGACCTTGATGTTATACTTGCGGCCTTCCTGTTTCAGCGCGTTCATCAGTCCGACCTGGCCAAGCTTGGCGGCGGCGTAATTGGTCTGGCCGAAATTTCCAAACAGGCCGCTGCCCGACGTAACCATGACGATGCGGCCATAATTCTGTTCAATCATGATGGGCCATACCGCTTTGGTCACATAGACAGCGCCCATCAGATGCACATCGACGATGAGCTGAAAATCCTCAAGCGATACTTTGGCAAAGCTTTTGTCGCGCAAAATGCCCGCATTATTGACCAGCAGATCGATGCGGCCATAGGCGTCCATGGCCTGTTTGACGAGGTTTTCCACACCCTGCTTATCGGTGACGCTGGAGCCGTTGGCGATCGCCTGGCCGCCCGCCGCCTTGATCTCGGCAACAACCTTTGCGGCCGCCTCGCTGGAGCCGCCTGTGCCATCGACATTGCCACCCAGATCGTTGACCACGACCTTTGCGCCAAGCTGGGCCAGTTGCAGCGCGTGTGAACGCCCCAGCCCGCCGCCCGCGCCGGTGATAATCGCGACTTTGCCATCAAACCGGATCGACATCGTAAAATCCTTTCTTGCAGCGATGGTGTTTTATAGCTTTTCCGGGCTATTGTTTGCCTGACGGGGAACGGCAGGTCAAGCACCGTCCAGACATAGGGGGGCGGCGATTTATCAGGGAATTTTGGGGCTGGCGGCGCTGATTGCGATTGCCTGGGCGCTCAGCGAGGATAGGCGCGCCGTGCGGTGGCGGAATGTGGCGGTGGCGTTGCTGCTGCAATTTGCCCTGGCGCTGTTGTTGCTGCGCGTTCCCTTTATCTGGCGCGGTTTAATGGTGTTGAACGGCGCGGTTGACGCCCTATCTAACGCAACGCGCGCCGGCACTTCATTTGTGTTTGGCTATCTGGGCGGCGGGCCAATGCCGTTTGAGGTCAGCAATGCGGCGGCGAGTTTCATTCTTGGCCTGCAAGCCTTGCCGCTGATTCTGGTGATATCAGCATTATCGGCGCTGTTGTGGCATTGGCGCGTTTTGCCAATGATCGTTGGCGGATTTTCCTGGGCGCTGCAACACGCACTTGGAATAGGCGGCGCGGTTGGCGTGGCGACAGCAGCGAATATTTTTACCGGCATGGTGGAGGCGCCGCTGCTGATCCGCCCCTTTATGCCGCACCTCACCCGCAGCGAAATGTTTGTTGTGATGACCGGCGGCATGGCGACAGTCGCAGGCAGCGTCATGATCCTCTATGCAGGATTTTTGGAGCCGGTGATTCCCGGCGCGCTGGGGCATATTCTGGCGGCGTCGGTGATCTCGCTGCCCGCCGCGATTTTGATTTCGCAAGTGATGATCCCCGAACGCGAACAACCAACCGCGGCGGATAGTTTCTTGCATACCCATTACGCCAGCGCCATAGACGCCATCACAGCAGGAACCCAGCAGGGCATGATGCTGCTGGCCAATGTCATCGCCATGCTGATCGTGCTGGTGGCGCTCATTGCGCTGGTGAATTTCGGGCTCGGGGCCTTGCCCGAATTTTTGGGTGCGCCTTTGACCGCGCAACGGATGCTTGGCTGGCTGTTCGCGCCGCTGATGTGGCTGATCGGCATTCCCTGGGCCGAGGCGGTATCGGCGGGCGCGCTGATGGGAACGAAAACGGTGCTGAATGAATTGATCGCCTATCTCGATCTTTCTGGCGCTGGCGGCATTGGCCTAAGCGAACGCAGCCGTCTGATCATGCTGTACGCGCTGTGCGGGTTTGCCAATTTCGGCAGTCTTGGCATTATGATTGGCGGCCTGTCGGCGATGGCGCCGGAGCGGCGCGCCGAGATCGTGCATCTGGGGATGCGGTCAATTGTGGCCGGCACCCTCGCCACCCTGATGACCGGCGCCATTGCCGGGTTGATATAGGCAGGGTTGATATAGGCGTGTGACGCCTTGAAATTTCCTAGCATTTATGTAATAAGCTAGCCTGTAAGCTAGCTTATTACATGGAGTGAACAACCATGCGCGAGATCGGCGCCTTTGAGGCGAAAAACAAATTCGGCGCCCTGCTCGATTTGGTTGAAGCGGGTGAGCAGATTCTGATCACCCGGCGCGGCAAGGCCGTGGCGCGGCTGGTTTCCGCCGAACCAGGTTTCGACCGCGCCAAAGCTAAACAAGCCGCGATCCGTATCCGTGAGCGCGCCGTGAAGCTTGGCGGCGGCTTTAACTGGGAAGAGTGGAAGTCGTATCGTGATGAGGGCCGCGCGTGACCATCGTTGTTGATAGCTCGATCTCGCTGGCTTGGATATATACCGGTGAGATGACTTTGCCGGTCCAGCAAGTCTTTGACCGCGTAATCACTGGACGCGCCTGGGTACCAGCAATCTGGCGCTTGGAGATAGCTAACAGCCTGCTGATGGCTGTCAGGCGCGGACGTGTTGATGCGGAATTCCGCGATGAAGCGCTGACTGACCTTGCTTTGCTCAACATCACTACCGATCCGGATACGGATGTTTTCGCATGGTCAACCACCCTGCGTCTGGCTGATCGCTACCGGCTCACGCTCTATGACGCCGCCTATCTTGAGCTGGCGCAGCGGCGCGGTCTGCCTCTCGCGACCCTCGACCAGGAATTGCGCGCCGCAAGCAGCGTGATCGGCGTCCCCCTGCTCGGTGTCTAAGGCGTTTTGTGAACGGATTGAAGCAACATCGTCATTGCGATTCGATCAGAAAACAAAGTGCTCTAAAACAGAGAGATCAATTTACGGAGGGAAAATCAGCAATGAAACTTTATGATTTCAAACCCGCGCCCAATCCGCGCCGTGTGCGCATTTTCCTTGCGGAAAAGGGTGTCGCCATTCCAACGGTTCAGGTGAATCTGATCAAGGGTGAACAAAGGCTGCCGGAATTTGTCGCCAAAAACCCGGTGGGGCGGGTTCCGGTGCTGGAACTGGATGACGGGAAATGCCTGACCGAGTCCATGGCCATCTGCCGCTATATTGAAGAGCTGCATCCCAATCCGCCGCTGTTTGGACGCAACCTGGAAGATCGCGCCTTTACCGCCATGTGGCAGCGCATTGCCGAATTTGAACTGCTGTTTCCCGTGACGCATGCGTTTCGTCACGGAACCGAAACCGCCAGAGCGATGGAGCCCAATCAGAACGCCGCATGGGCAGAGGCCAGCCGCGCCCGAGCGCTGAACGGCATGCGCCATCTGGATTCAGTGCTGCGTGAGCGGGCCTTTGTCGCCGGGCCGGATTTTACCATTGCCGATATTACCGCGCTATGTGCTGTGGATTTTGGCGCGGCGACCGGCGCGGTGCAGATGCCGGACGATTTGCAAAATCTCAAACGCTGGCATGACGCCATGTCGGCGCGCCCGAGTGCGAAGGCCTAATCCGGCTTCAGCCCGAACGCCGCTGCAATCAACTCATACGACCGCACCCGATCCGCATGGGCATAGGTGATGGTCAGTAAAATAAATTCATCCACCCCGTGCCGCGCGCCCAATGCGGTAAGTTTGTCGCGGCACTCCGCCCCGGTGCCTTTAATCCCGCGATGCTCGATAGTGGCGTAAAGCGCGCGCTCGGCTTGCGTAAAAGGATGCGCGTCCACCGCCTCGGGGGAAATGAAACGCCCGCGATTACCCATCAGCAGATGCGTCACCCACAGGTTGCGTGACTTGGCGATGTGCTGCGCCTGCTCTTGCGTGTCCGCCGCCAGCGCATTCACCCCCAGCGCTGCATAAGGTTCTGCTAACTGCGGCGAGGGCCTGAAGCGCTCACGGTAGATCGCCACCGATTGCTCGGACGCTTCGGGTGTAATGAAATGCGCATGGCAATAGGGCAGGCCAAACTCGGCGGCATAGAGCGCGCCCTGGACGCTTGAGCCAAGCAGCCACGCTTCGGGCTGCATCGGGCCAAGCGGCATGGCGTGAATGCCCTGATAGGGATGATCGGCAGGAAAATCATCTGCCAGAAAGCGTTGCAGCAATTCGATTTGTTGCGGGAACACCTCGATCGGATAGGCCTTCGGGCCGGGCTGCAACGCCGCCGAGGTGCGCTGGTCTGTACCGGGCGCGCGGCCCAGGCCCAGATCGATGCGGCCGGGATACAGCGCCTCCAGCAGCTTGAAACATTCAGCGACTTTCAGCGGGCTGTAATGCGGCAGCATAATGCCGCCCGCGCCAACTCTGATGCGGCTGGTTTCACTGGCAATCTTGCTGATCAGAATTTCGGGCGCCGATCCAGCGAAGCTTTTGGTGTTATGATGCTCGGCCACCCAATAGCGGTGATAGCCAAACCGCTCGCACGCCCTGGCCAGATCAACGGTTTCCGCCAGCGCCTGCGCCGCACTGCCGCCGTGACGAATGGGAGATTGATCGAGTACGCCGAGTTTGGTCATCTGTGTATCAGAATTCATTGGCGGAGCCTAAATTTAGCAGCGGCATAACGCAAACATTCTGTGCGCTTTGACCGCGCCGCCCGGCTGTGCAAAACTGGGCTTCTATGTTAAGGGAGAAACGGGCATGAGCGGAAAAAACAGCATACGCATCGGCGGCGCCACTGGTTTTTGGGGCGACACCGGCATGGGCGCGCATCAATTGCTGCGCGGCGGCAATGTCGATTATCTGGTGTTTGATTATCTGGCGGAAATCACCATGTCGATCATGGCGCGCGCGCGGGCGAAAAATCCCGAACATGGCTATGCGCTGGATTTTGTCACAGGTGTGTTGCGCGGCATTCTGCCCGAGGCGGCGCGCCAGGGTGTCAAGATCATCTCCAACGCGGGCGGTGTTAATCCAATTTCCTGCGGCAAGGCCGTGCAGAGCCTGGTCGAGGAACTGGGGCTTAAGCTAAAGGTCGCCGTGGTCAGTGGCGATGACATTCTTGATCGCGCCGGCGCCATGCGCGCTGCGGGCGTAAAAGAAATGTTCAGTGGCGCAGCCATGCCGCCCAAGCTGATGTCGATGAATTGCTATTTGGGCGCGCCGGCGATCGCTGTGGCGCTGGGCAAAGGCGCCGACATTGTCATTACCGGGCGCTGTGTCGATAGCGCCGTCAGCCTGGGCGCGTGCATCCATGAATTTGGCTGGCCGCTTGACGATTATGACAAGCTCGCCGCCGGCAGCCTTGTCGGGCATATTCTCGAATGCGGCGCGCAGGCGACCGGCGGCATTCACACCGATTGGCGTCTATCCGGGGACTGGGACAATATTGGTTTTCCCATCGCGGAAGTTTCATCCGACGGCGGCTTCGTGGTTTCCAAACCCGATAACACGGGCGGGCTGGTCAGCTTTGGCACGGTCGCCGAGCAAATGCTGTATGAAATCGGCGATCCGCAAGCCTATCTTTTGCCCGATGTCAGTTGTGATTTTTCGATGGTGAAAATTGAAGAGATTGGCAAGGACCGCGTAAAGCTCAGCAACGCCAAGGGCCGTCCGCCGACGGATACTTACAAGACATCCGCAACCTATGAGGATGGCTTCCGGCTAGGCATGTACACCACCATCGGCGGCATTGATGCGGCGGCCAAGGCGGAAAAAACCGGCGAAGCTGTTCTTAAACGCTGTAGCCGCATGTTCCGCGAGATGAACCTGCCGGATTTCACCGAGACCAGCATCGAAGTGGTCGGCGCGGAGGCAAGCTATGGCCCGCACAGCCGGGCGCGCAGCGTGCGAGAAGTGGTGCTGAAACTGGCCGCGAAACATGCCGTGCCGAAGGCGCTGGATATGCTGGTGCGCGAGATGACCTCGGCAGCGACCGCGATGGCGGCGGGCACCTGCGGGCTGGCGGGAAACCGGCCAAAAGCATCACCCGTGGTGCGGCTCTATTCCTGCCTGGTTGCAAAGCGCGACGTTTCAGTCGCTGTGCATATGGGGGGTGAAGTGATCCCGGTTGATGCGCCGTCCAGAGGCGGATTTGACCCAAGGACAATCAGCCGGCCCAAGCTCGCATCTGAGGCGGCGGTTGGCGCATCTGCCGAAGTTCCGCTGGTGGCGATCGCCTATGGCCGCAGCGGCGATAAGGGCAATCATTCCAATATTGGGATCATTGCCCGGAAACCGGAATATCTGCCCTTTATCCGCGCCGCGCTGACGGAAAAATCAGTCGCTGAGTATTTTGCGCATATATTGCAGGGCAAGGTGCATCGCTTTGAAGTGCCTGGCGTCAATGCAATGAATTTCCTGCTGGAGGATATTCTGGGCGGCGGCGGCGTGGCCAGCCTGCGCAACGATCCCCAAGGAAAAGCGTTTGCACAGATGCTGCTGGATTATCCTGTTCCGGTGCCGCGCCAGATGGCGGCAGGTTTACTTCAGGCCACTGGCGCCGCATGAACAGGGTCTGGGCTTGCGTGGCGTTCTGCGCCGTAATCGTAGCGCTGTTGCTTGGCGCATCTTCCCAGGCCGGGGCGGCGCAGCAAGCGCGCACGCCGGAGCAGCAGAATTTCTTCGAGATATATAAAGAGCTGATCGAGATCAATACCACTGCGCTTAGCGGCGATACGCTCGTGGCCGCAAAGGCCATGGCGCGGCATCTGATTGCCGCAGGGTTCGCAGAGGCCGACGTGCAGGTTTTGCAAAATGGCCCCCGCAAGGGCAATCTGGTGGCGCGGTTGCGCGGCACGGGTGCAAAGCAACCGCTGCTGCTGCTGGCGCATTTGGATGTGGTTGAAGCCAAGCGTGAGGACTGGACGACGGATCCGTTTAAGCTGACCGAGAAGGATGGCTATTTCCACGCGCGCGGCGCCATCGATGACAAGTCTATGGCAGCGATCTTCGTGGCCAATCTCATCCGCTTCAAAAAAGACGGGCTACAGCCTGATCGTGACATCATTCTGGCGTTGACCACCGATGAGGAGACGCCAATCTCCGGTTATAACGGCGCGTCGTGGCTGATAAAAAACCATCGCGCTCTGATCGATGCGGAATTCGCCATCAATGAAGGCGGCAGGGGTATGCTCGATAAGGGCGCACCCTATTCTTTTCTGTTGCAAACAGCCGAGAAAGTTTTCGCCAATTACTGGCTGGAGGTGCGCAACAATGGCGGCCACAGCTCGATGCCTTCCAGGGATAATGCGATCTACCGGCTGGCCGGCGGTCTTGCGAAATTGCAGGCATTCGATTTTCCCGCCAGTCTGAATGACACGACACGCCAGTATTTCTTACTCAGTTCAGAGTTGGAACTGGGCCAGATAGCGGATGATATGAAGAATATGGCGGGGCTGGCGCCGGATGCGGCGGCGCTAGCGCGTCTATCGGCTGTTGCGCCTGTCAATGCATTGCTGCGCACGACATGCGTGGCGACAAGGCTGGAAGGCGGTCACGCCGACAATGCGCTGCCGCAACTCGCCCGCGCCTTCGTCAATTGCCGTATTCTGCCGGGACAAAGCATAGATGACGTAACCGCCAGCCTGGTGAAAACAGTGGCGGATGAGGCGATATCTGTAAAACTGGACTTCATCGACGTGGCAAGCGACCCTTCCCCCATAGACAGTGAAATCGTCACCGCAACGCGCGATGTTGCGCAGTCAATGTGGCCCGGCGTTCCGGTCATTCCTTTTATGGTGCCGGGCGCTACTGACTCGCGCTTTCTGCGCAATGCGGGAATTCCCAGTTATGGGGTAAGCGGCCTGTTCATTGACCGCTTTGAGAACCGGATGCATGGCAAAGACGAACGCATTGGCGTTAAACAACTTTTCGACAGTCATGAATTTCTTTACCGGCTGACAAAACGCCTTGCCAAACCGTAGCGCCGCCGCCGCGTTCGTCTATTTGACGGTGTCTGTAGCATGTGCGCCGCTTTCGCAAATGCCTGGCCCGCAGCTTGGGGCGCCGCATCTCGAAGCCCGTCATTATGTGGCGGCGGATGGCGCGCGATTGCCGCTGAAAGTCCATGCGGCGCCAACGCCGCGCGCAGTGATTGTGGCGTTGCACGGTTTCAACGATTACCGCACTGAGTTTGACATGGCCGCCCAGTGGTGGATGCGGCATGGCGTCACTACCTATGCCTATGATCAGCGTGGTTTCGGCGGTGCGCCGCATCGCGGCGTCTGGCCTGGTTCAGATATTTTGACGGATGACGCCCGAAGCATGATTGGGCTGGTTCGCAAAGCGCATCCGGGGTTGCCGGTATATCTGCTGGGGATGAGCATGGGCGGCGCCGTGGCGCTTGAACTTGCCGGCGCAGAGCAGCCCCTGGATGTAGATGGGGTGATCCTTGCCGCTCCGGCCGTATGGGGCTGGTCATCCCTCAACCCCATTTATAAAAGCGCATTATGGCTCGCTGCGCACACCGTCCGGGCGAACAAGATGACGGGCCAGGGCCTGGGCGTCAAAGCGTCAGATAATATCGAAATGCTGCGCGCGCTGGGACGTGATCCGATGATCATTCACGAAACCCGGACCGACGCGGTCTATGGCTTGGTAAGCCTGATGGAGAGCGGCTACCGGGCGGCGGCGCGGGTGCGGCTGCCGGTGCTGCTTTTGTATGGCGCGTACGACGAGGTGATTCCGGAAAAGCCAGTGCGGGAGGTGATTGCGGCGCTGCCAGGGTCCACGCGGGTGGCCATTTATCCCAACGGCTATCATATGCTGCTGCGCGATTTGCAGGCCCAAACCGTGTGGCGCGATATTGCCGCATGGGTGGATGACAGCAGCGGCGCGCTGCCGTCCGGTAAAGAAGAACTGAGAAAAGTTCCCCGGCAAACGAAGTTAATTCGCCGTTAAGGTTTGCGCCGTAAGTTATCTGGAATCTTATGCATGGGGCGATTGGTATGATTCTCTGATAAACCACCTCTGACGAGTTTAGGGCAAATCTTATGCCGCTGACACCGCCCGCCTTCATAACGGTTTTCAAGCAAATATGCGTTGCATGGTGGAATGGCGATGAACCGCCGCCATTGAAGCTGGTGTGGACGGAATTCAAACGCTGGTTCGCTGACTGGTGGAACGGTAACGATTTTCTTCGGGCAACATTAAATCGCGGGACCTTGCCAGGGCTGGAAGCCAGGCACACCGAGGCCCCGCGCCAGCGGGGCCCCAGCCTGCCCGCGCGCGCGCGTCTCCGAAGAATTATGGGGCCCTGGAAATCTTACCCCCGGACCCGCTGAGTATATTGCCGAACATACCGCTATGCTGGGGCTGACTTCGGAAATGAGCATGATCGATCTTGGCGCAGGGCTAGGCGGGCCTTCGCGCGCGATCAGCACCGCATTCGGAATCTGGATCACGCCCTATGAGGAAGAGCTGGAACTTGCCAAAGTCGGCATGGAGCAATCCACCATGCACGGCATGAGCAGGAAAGTTCCCGTTACCCATGCCGATTTTGCATCCATCAAATGGCCGCAACGAAAATTAGACTGCTTCTTTTCAAAGGAAACATTCCATCAGGTATCAGACAAAGCCCCGCTGCTTGCCGCCGTGGAGTTAGCATTAAAGCTGCGCGGGCAATTTTTCATTATCGACTATGTGGCCACGACAAAATCTAAAGACAGCTCGCAGATTACCGCATGGAATGAGATCGAGGATAAGCCCAGTCATTTCTGGACCCGCGAGGAATACGCAGCAGGCTTCGCAGGGGCGAAGTTAGAGCTACGCGTAACCGAGGATTTGACGCCGAAATATACGGAGTTCATTACGGAAGGATTTCGCGGCCTAAGCAAAAAAATCGACGCCTTGGTCGAGATGGAGAAAGACCCGGCTATGCAATCAGAATTGCGCCGCGCACTGGCGTATGAATCAAAGCGGTGGGCAATCCGCGCCGAAGCGCTGCAATCCGGCAGCATTGCAGCGATGCGGTTCAGCGGCATTACGAACTCCCAGCCGCAAATCCGCTGATAATATTGTTCGGCGCAGGTTAGTTTCCGAAAAAATTCAGTTCAACCTTCACCCCATCCGGGTCATTTACAAAAATTTGCCTTACGTTGAACCCCGGAATGGCCATCTCGGAAAACGCAACTCCGCGCTCCTGCAGGCTAGCGCGCATGGTGTCAAATCCGTTAGCGCGGAAGGCCACATGATCGATCGTGCCGCCGCCGCTTTTATCATTTTTTTCGACTCCAACCAGATGAACAACGGCCTTTTCGCCGCAATAGAGCCAGGCCCCGGGGATACGGGTTCGCGGGCGCTCTCCATTGCGCAAGCCAAGCACCTCTTCATAAAACTTGATTGAACGGTTCAGATCGCTGGTCACGATATTATAATGGTCAAGATCGGTTAGGCTCATTTTCCGCCCCCTTTGCCGTTTCGATTGGTCTTGTAGTGTCGCGCTTGCGCCCGCCCCGCGCAAGAGGCTCCTGCTTGCCAGATGGGCGGCTTATTGCTATTCGTTGAGGCGCTAGCGGTGGGGCTTTAGGGGTGCTGGCCATATTGGAGCATAAAATAAACATATTTCCCGCGTAAGCGGTTATTAAATCAGGCTTTTTCCAACATGCTTAAACGCTTTGAAGACTTGGTGTTCCGGCTGCGCATGCCATTCCTGGTTGTGCTGGCGCTGCTTACCATCGTCACTGGCTATTACGCGGCGCAACTGCGATTTGACGCCGGTTTCATCAAGCAATTGCCGACCGAGCATCCATTCATCGAGACCTACACGGCTTATCGCGACAAACTGCCGCCGCCCAATACCATCATTATCGGCCTGCATCCGCGCCAGGGCACAATCTGGACGATTGAGGCCATGCGCAAGCTGACCGAGCTAACCGAAGCGGTTTTCTACCTGCCAGGCGTCTATCGTGGATCGGTGCAGTCTTTATGGACGCCAAACACGCGCGTTCTGGAGGTCAACGAGGATGGATTGAGCGCCTTCAACGTCATTGAGGCTAACGTCACGCCTAGGAATCTGGACGACAAAAAAATCGCCCGGGTTCGCAGCAACACGCTTCGCGGCGGTTATACCGGGCAATTGGTGTCGCATGATTTCACTATTGCCGCCGTCCGCGCGAGCTTGAATGAAGTCGACGTGATGACCAAAAAACCGCTCGATTATATCGAGCTTGCCTCCCTGCTAGAGTCGGAAATCCGGGATAAGTTTGAAGACGACAAGTTCGAAATTCATATTATCGGCTTTGCCAAAATGATTGGCGATATCGCGGAAGAAGCCAAAAGCGTAGGTATATTTTTCGGGCTTGCGTTCCTGCTGACGACGATTGCGGTTTACGCCTATGCGCGCTCAGTGGTGCTTACGCTGCTTGCCGTGTCCTGCTCGCTGGTTTCCGTCGTCTGGCAATTCGGATTGCTGAAACTATTAGGTATTGGCCTCGATCCGCTGGCGGTTCTGGTGCCGTTCCTGGTGTACGCCATTGGCGTGTCGCATGGGGTGCAGCAGATCAACCTGCTATCGGCGGAGATTTGCGCCGGCAATGACAGTGAGATGGCGGCGCGCGCCACTTTCAGCCGTTTGCTGGTTCCCGGCGTGATGGCGCTCGTTACCGCGCTGGTCGGATTCATGACTCTGTATTTAATACCGATTCCAATGATTCAGGAAATGTCGATGATGGCGACCATCGGCGTGTCGCTGAAAATCATCACTAATTTGTTCATGCTGCCGGTTGTCGCCTCTTACTGCAAATTCGGCCCGTCCTATGTGGCGCGCGTCACCGGCGCCCGCGAGGTGCGCGCCCGCGCGATGCGCTGGCTGGCGCAGATCGCACAGCCGCGCGCCAGCGTGATTACTTTAATTATTTGTGGAGTGATTTTCACCATCTCTGTTGCCGCCACCCGCGACCGGCATGTGGGTGATTTGCATCCAGGCGCGCCTGAACTGTGGCCGGAAGAGCGTTACAACATCGACACCAACATGATGGTGCAGAAGTTTTCGATGAACCTCGACGCCTTTATCGTCATCGCCGAAACGCCGGAGCTTTCCTGTATCAATTACGAAACCATGCATTTACTTGACCGGTTTACATGGCACTTGCAGAACGTGCCCGGCGTAAAATATTCCATGGCGCTGCCAACCCTGGCCAAGCGCGGTTATGCGATGTGGACGGAAGATAATCCTAAATACAAGGCGCTGGCCCGCAATCCGAAGACGTTTGCGCTTACCGTCGGCGGCGTATCGCCCAGCACGGGCCTGCTCAATGAAGCGTGCACCATGCTTCCCATTATTACTTTTACGCTCGATCATAAAGCAGTGACCATCAATCGCGTTGTCGCCGCCACCAAACAATTTATCGCCGATAATCCAACCGAGGGCGTCACTTTTCACCTGGCGTCCGGCAATGTCGGCATCATGGCGGCGACCAATGAAGTGATTGCGCAAAAAGAAGTGCCGATGCTGATCGCCGTGTATATCGCCATTATCGGGCTGGTGATTCTTGCCTATCGTGATTGGCGGGCGACAATTTGCTGCTGCTTGCCGCTGATCATGGCGACCTTCATCGGTTATTGGTTCATGGCGTGGCAGGAGATTGGGTTAAAGGTGTCAACCCTGCCCGTGCTCGTGCTCGCCGTGGGCATTGGTGTGGATTACGCGTTTTACATCTATAGCCGGATGCAGGGCTATCTTGAAGCCGGTATGGATATCGCCAAAGCCTATGCGCAGGCGCTGCAGGAAACCGGCATGGCGGTGATGTTTACCGGCGCCACACTGTGTATTGGCGTATCCACATGGGCGTTTTCGGCGCTGAAATTTCAGGCGGATATGGGAATTCTGCTGTCGTTCATGTTCTTTATCAACATGACCGGTGCAGTGACCGCATTGCCAGCGCTTGCGGTCACGCTTGAGAAACTGTTCCCGCGCCGGAGAAAACAGGCGGCGGTAGTTTAGCGAAATGGGTTGATGATTCTGACGCCCTCTATTTCACGCCCATGTGATAGGTCTTCGGAATAAAGCTCGTGGCAGCCCGCAGCGGCGGCGGCGGCGAGGATTGCGCTGTCCCAATAACTAAACCCATAGGCATGTTTTATCTGCAAGGCGCCCAGCAGGATCGCAACTGAATTCTCCATCACTTGAAAGCGAAGCCATGTGCGGATCAAACCCGCAGCCGTTGCATGCGGCAGCGGATCAAGGCGGGAAAAGCGTGTCGCTTGAACATAAAATTCTTGCAAGACCTGTACAGAGACTGCGCAATCAATCCCGTCAAGCAGAGCTATAGCGCGCGCGCTTTTCGCTGCCTCACCGGGGTCGGTGCTGATCGAATATAGCAAAATATTTGTGTCGAGAAAGACGGGCAAAATCAGCTAATCCCGGCGGTGAATATCGTCGCGCGGTAGCCGGTCCGCGGCCCGGAAACTACGAATGGAGGCGCGCAGCGCCGCCTCCTCACGTTGCAGCTGTCCGGTTCCAGTTTCACGGCCAGCCATTTCCATAAGGAATTGCTTGACCAGCGCTGAGACGGACGTGTCCAATTCAGCGGCCTTCACACGGGCGCGACGGTAGACGTCATCGTCCACTGATACTGTGATATTTTTCATGTTTTCACAGTATCACAATTTCTCGCTACTGTCAATAGCCTACACGTTTCTGCTATAAGCCCCCATGGTGCGCACATGGCGAAAGTAAAAATTTGTGGTTTATCCGATGCAGGCGCGATTGCGGCAGCCGTCAGCGCAGGGGCGGGTTATGTGGGGTTCGTGTTTTACGCTGGCTCGCCACGACATGTATTACTCGAACAGGCCGTGCAACTGGCCCAAAACGTGCCCGCTGGCGTGGGCAAAGTGGGCCTGTTCGTTGATGCGGGCGATGAGGAAATTGCGGCCGCTGCGCGTTCTGGCGCCATCGATTATCTGCAATTGCATGGACAGGAAAACCCGGATCGGGTGGCGGAAATCCGCGCGCGTTTTGGATTGCCGGTAATCAAGGCGATCCCCATTGCAGCCTCAGAGGATGCAGAAAGGGCCGCCTCTTTTGAGCTGGTTGCCGATATGCTATTGTTCGACGCCAAGCCGCCAGTATCAAAGAACGCCTTGCCGGGAGGAAACGGGCTGGTGTTCGACTGGAACCTGATTGCCGGGCGCAAATGGGCGCGGCCCTGGATGTTGTCCGGCGGTCTTAATGTGGACAATGTCGCGGACGCGATTCGCATCAGCGGCGCCAGGATGGTAGATGTTTCATCAAGTGTTGAGCGCGCGCCCGGAATCAAGGATATCGCAAAAATCAGCGCGTTTATCGAAACCGCCAAACCTCTGTAACTGGAACGCTTCGTTTGACCGTAATAGCTCCCAATAGTTTTCGCACCGGCCCCGACGCGCAGGGGCATTTCGGTATTTTCGGCGGCCGCTTTGTCGCCGAAACCCTGATGCCATTGGTGCTATCTCTGGATAAAGCCTATGCGGCGGCAAAGGCCGATCCGGCCTTTCAGGCAGAGCTGGATGATCTGCTGACAAATTACGCCGGCCGGCCAAGCCCGCTGTATTTTGCGGAAAAGTTGACGGCGCATTTTGGCGGCGCGAAAATTTATTTCAAGCGCGATGAGCTAAATCACACCGGCTCGCACAAGATCAATAATTGCCTCGGGCAAATTCTACTGGCGCGGCGCATGGGCAAGACGCGCATTATCGCGGAAACCGGCGCCGGTCAGCACGGGGTGGCGGCGGCAACCGTTGCGGCGCGCTTTGGCCTGCCTTGCGTCATCTATATGGGCGCCACCGACATTGTACGCCAGCAGCCAAATGTTTTCCGCATGAAGCTGCTGGGCGCGGAAGTTGTGCCGGTGATATCAGGCACAGCGACCCTGAAAGACGCCATGAACGAGGCGCTGCGCGATTGGGTCACCAATGTGCATGATACGTTTTACATTATAGGCACGGCGGCGGGGCCGCATCCCTACCCGATGCTGGTGCGTGATTTTCAATCGGTGATTGGGCGAGAAGCGAAAGCGCAAATGCTGGAACGCGAGGGGCGATTACCGGATTCGCTGGTCGCGTGTATTGGCGGCGGCTCCAACGCCATTGGCCTGTTTCATCCATTCCTGGATGATCCTGGGGTGGCCATGTATGGGGTGGAGGCGGCGGGCAAGGGCCTGACAACCGGCGAGCACGCCGCATCATTGGCGGGCGGTCAGCCCGGCGTGCTGCATGGCAATCGCACCTATTTACTGCAAAATAGCGATGGTCAGATCAATGACGCGCATTCCATTTCAGCCGGGTTGGATTATCCGGGCATCGGGCCCGAACATGCCTGGCTGCATGAAGCGGGACGGGTTAAATATGTCTCTGTGACCGACAGCGAGGCTCTCGACGCATTTCAACTGTGCAGCAGGCGGGAAGGCATTATTCCCGCACTTGAACCGGCGCATGCGCTCGCCTATGTGGCCAAGATCGCGCCAGGATTGCCGCGCGCGCATATACTCTGCATGAATTTGTGTGGACGCGGCGACAAGGATATATTCACCGTTGCTGAAATTTTAGGAAGCAAGCTGTGAGCGGGCGGCCCAGCAGACGGATTGAAGCGCGCTTTAAAGCCTTGCGTGAAGCAGGCCGCGCCGGGCTGATTACTTTCATCACCGCGGGTGATCCCGGCGACGAAAGCTGTTTTGAAATTTTGCGCGGCCTGCCGGCGGCCGGCGCCGATCTGATCGAACTGGGTATGCCGTTCAGCGATCCGATGGCGGACGGCCCTTCGATCCAGGCCGCCAGCCTACGTGCCCTGAAGGCTGGCGCCAGCATGCACCGCACACTTGATCTGGTGCGCCGCTTCCGGCAAGGCGATGCGGACACGCCAATTATTCTGATGGGTTATTACAACCCGATTTACCGCTATGGGGTTGAACGTTTAGTGCCGGATGCGATTGAGGCCGGTGTGGATGGTCTCATTATTGTCGATCTGCCGCCAGAGGAAGAAGCCGAACTGTGCCTGCCCGCAATCAAGGCCGGATTGGATTTTATCTATCTGAGCGCGCCAACCACTGATGACGCGCGCTTGCCGTTAGTGCTCAATCACACCAGCGGCTTTGTCTATTATGTTTCCATTACCGGGATCACCGGGGGGGCGGGGGCCGGCGTCTCAAGCATCGAGGCGGCGGTGGCGCGCATCCGCCGCCATACCAAACTGCCGGTTGCGGTTGGATTTGGCGTCAAGACCGCCGCCCATGTGGCCGAGGTAGCCCGTATTGCCGATGCAGCGGTCGTTGGCACGGCAATCGTTGATCGCATCGGGGTGGCGGCAGGCGCCAAACAATCGCCAGCCCAGATTGCGGCGGGCGTGCACAGCTTTGTCAAGGAACTCAGCCAGGGCGTGCGTCAAACACGGCGTGAGACCGTGCTCAGGGAGGAAATGCGATGAATTGGCTGACCCGCGTGGTGCGCCCAAAAATTCAGGCCGTATTCCGCAAACGCGATACGGGCGATAGTCTTTGGAGTAATTGCGCCTCTTGCAATCAGATGATTTTTACGCGCGACTTGGTGGCCGCGTTGAATGTCTGCCCGAATTGCGGCCATCATATGAAATTGCCGCCCAAAGCGCGCTTTGAATCATTATTCGATGATGCGCGTTATGAGCAATTTCCAGCCCCTTCCGTGATCAGCGATCCGCTCAAATTCCGCGATCAAAAGCGCTATCCAGAACGGATAAAAGAAGCCCGTCAAAAAACCGGCCGCGATGAAGCGATGGCGGTGGCGGCAGGCCGCATCGATGGCCTGAATACGGTTATCGCCGTGCAGGATTTCGAATTCATGGGCGGATCAATGGGCATGGCGGTTGGTGAGTCGCTGCTGCTTGCAGCAACGAATGCGCTCGCGCGCCAGGCGCCGCTGGTGGTGTTTGCCGCATCGGGCGGCGCACGCATGCAGGAGGGCATGTTGTCCCTGATGCAAATGCCGCGCACCACGATCGCCGTCCAAATGTTGCGTGAGGCGCGGCTGCCCTATGTGGTGGTGCTGACCGATCCAACCACCGGCGGCGTTACCGCTTCTTACGCGATGCTTGGCGATCTGCACATTGCCGAACCGGATGCGCTGATCGGCTTTACCGGGCAGCGGGTGATCGCGCAAACCATACGCGAAAAACTTCCGGAAGGGTTTCAGCGCGCCGGGCATGTTATGGAGCAGGGCATGATAGATATGGTCGTGCACCGCAAGGATATGCGCGCGACGCTCTCCACTATACTGCATCTTCTGATGCACAAACATCCGGGCCAGAAGAAAAACCTAAGCGCCAAAAAAGGCAACGGGCATGACCGGACGGCCCTGCCTGCCACGGCCAAACCCCGTATAAAAACCAGTTGAGCGCCACACCCGCACCGTTATCCGGTAGCGGCGCCATTTTGGCGCGGATGACGCAACTTTATCCCAAACTGATCGACCTGTCGCTTGAGCGAATTTTGCGGCTGCTTGGGAAAATGGGAAATCCAGAGCGCCATTTGGCGCCGGTCATTCATGTGGCGGGCACCAATGGCAAAGGCTCAACGGTTGCTTTCATGCGCGCCATGCTGGAGGCGGCGGGATATTGTGTGCATGTTTACACTTCCCCGCACCTGCAACATTTTCATGAGCGCATTCGCATTGCGGGCAAGCTTATTTCTGAATCCGCGCTATGCGAGAACCTGCTTGAATGCGAGCGCGTCAATGCGGGCGAACCAATCACGTTTTTTGAAATCACCACTGTTGCCGCACTCAGCGCATTCGCCAGCACGCCGGCGGATGTTGTGCTGCTGGAGGTGGGGCTTGGCGGGCGGCTGGACACCACCAACGTCATTCCCCATGCAGCGGTTACCGCTATCACCCCCGTCGATTTTGATCATCAAGAATTGCTGGGGGATACGCTGGCAAAAATTGCATTCGAAAAGGCGGGCATTCTGAAACCGGGCGTACCGGCAATTATCGGGCCGCAAAAACCCGAGAGTGAACGGGTAATCAGAGCGCAAGCGGAAAAACTTGCCGCGCCATTGCTGATGTATGGCGAGGATTGGATGAGCGATGCGGAAAATGGCCGCATGGTTTATCAGCATAATGACGGCCTGCTTGACCTGCCGCTGCCAGCGCTTGCGGGGCGCCACCAGCTTATTAATGCGGGCGCCGCCATTACATGCCTGCGCGCATTACACGGGTTTGAAATAGATACGCAGGCGATTGCGGCCGGGCTCAAAAATGTCGAATGGCCCGCACGTCTGCAACGCATCACCAGTGGCGCGCTTTTGGCGAAATTGCCAGAGGGCGCCGAATTATGGCTCGATGGCGGGCATAATCCAGCATGTGCGGTTGTGCTTGCGAGCGCCATGGGAGAAATGGAAGAGCGCTATCCAAGGCCGCTCTATCTGATTTGCGGGATGCTGAACAGCAAGGATGCGCGGGGTTATTTCGAGGCGTTTCACGGTTTGGCGCGCGAAGTGCGCACGATCGCTATTCCACGTGAGGCGAATAGTTTTGAAGCGGGGGGGCTGGCGCTGGCGGCGCAAGCTGCGGGCTGCACTGCCGCGCCCGCTGCAACGCTCACGCGCGCGCTTCATGAGATAAGCGCGCTCAATGGCCCGCCGCCCAGGGTGGTAATCTGTGGCTCGCTTTATCTTGCAGGCCATGTTCTCACGCTAAGCGGCCTGTGATTGCGGCCCATTTACCGGCAAATAGACCGTAAACGTTGAGCCCTCGCCGGCGCGGCTGTCGACACGCACATTGCCGCCGTGCATCGTTACAAGCTCCTTCACCAGGTTAAGGCCAATACCGGTGCCCACAATACCGGTGGAGTTTTGCGCCCGGAAAAACCGCGAGAAAATCTGCGGCAAATCCGCTTCGGCAATGCCGAGGCCAAAATCGCGTACCGACACCACGGCAAATGCGCCTTCGAGCGACCCGCGTATATGAATATCAGGATGGTTTGGTGAATATTTAACTGAATTGGACAACAGGTTCGTCATCACCTGATCGATAGCTTTGCTGTCTGCCAAAACTTTATCCGGCAACCCGGCCAGGTCACAAGTAATCCGATGCGTAGCGGAAAGCTCCTGCTGACGACCCATGATATCGGTGATAAGCTCGCGCAAATTGCACGCGTTCACAGTGATATCCACTTTTCCCGCATCAAGACGCGCCACCGTCAACGTGCTTTCAATTAATTTTGTCATCCGCGAAACGGCGCCGCGAATTTTCTCCGCCCGGCTTCGCACGCGATCCGGGGTCATTCTCTCTATTTCCCGGCCTAGTATTTGCGCCGAGCCATCGATGATCGCCAGTGGCGTGCGAAATTCGTGCGAAGCCATGGAAACAAACTGCTTGTGCAGGGTATTTATTTCTTTCTCCTTGCCTAGCGCATTTTCAAGCTCACGCGCCTGGGCTTGCAGGCGCGCTTCCTGCTCCTTATATTGCGTAATATCAGTGTGCAGAATGATTCTCCCGCCGTCCGGCGTTTTGGCGCGGGTAATCCTAATCCAGCCGCCGTTCGGCTGCCGCAACTCGCTGCTGGCGCTGCCGCTGCGCATCCGCTCAAAATGCTCGGCATAGACGGACCGGCGCTCCTCATCAAGCTCGTTTTTCTCCAAAATTTCCTCGAATACATCATCCAACGCCACCCCGGGATGCAAAATTTCAGCGACCTCTGGATACATATCCTTCATATGCCTGTTCACCAGCACGATTAGATTATTTTCGTCCGTCACGCACATGCCTTCTGATACGCCGTTGACGGCGGTGGCCAGACGCGCTTCGCTCTTTTTGATATGCCGCGTCTGTGCATCCACCATTTTCACCAGGTGATCGCGGTGGCGGCGCAATTCAGTTTCCGCATTAACCCTGGCAGTGATTTCGGTCATCGAGCCGGCCATGCGCACGGCGGCGCCAGTCTGATCTCTGCGCAGTGCGCCCTTGCTCTGAAACCACAAATATTCGCCATTCCGCGCAAGCAACCGGAATGTGGCGTTAAGCTCTCTTTCGCCATCGTCCGGCCCGGGGGTTACTTTGCCGCGTAAAGTGGCGGCGTCATCAGGGTGCATGAGTTTAAACAGATCATCCAGTGTGTTGAAATTGTCTTCTTCTCCATATCCAAGCAGCTGTTTAAAGCGCGGCGCCAGGAACAAATTACCCGAGCCAAGATCAATATCCCATATCGCGGAGTCCGATCCCCGCACACAAAGATCGAACCGCTCCACCGCCTCCCGCAACCTGGTCTGGGCCGCCACCTCGTCTGTTAAATCATGAATAGTTGCGACAAAGATACGCCGGTCTTTGTTCCATATTTCGTTGACGACGGTGCGCGTCGGAAACAGCTCCCCGTTTCGGCGCCGCCCCTCCATTGAAATACCTGCGGATAGCGCCGCTAGCTCGCGTGAGTTAAAATCATTTATGTGCCGGTTTTCAGCGAATGGCGAATTATCAGACATTAAATTTTTTATGGGTCTGCCAAGAATTTTACCAGACTCGTAGCCAAAGACAGATTCAGCCGATAAATTAAACGACTCAATGCTGCCGCGCTCATCAAACGCTATTACCGCATCGGTTGAGAACTGCAACATGGCCGTTGCGCGCTCCTCCCCGGTGCGAAGCACATCTTCAAGTTCCTTTTGCTCGGTGACGTTTCTAACAACAATCAATATACCATCCGTACAAGGATTAATGTGAAATTCAAACCAATCGCTGCTTCCATTTGGCAGGTCAACATATTTCCGGAATGTTTTTGACTTTGTATTGTCAAGCACCGCCCTATAGGCGGCGATAATTTCCCAATAAACCGGGCCGGCATACAGGCTGGTGATGGTCGCGCCAATCATCTGATCCGGTGTTTGCGCGGCCATGGCGCAGGCGGTCTCATTCGCCATTATGACGCGCATGCTGCGGTCAAGGATATGGATGGCGTCACCGCTAGCCTTTTCAATATCACGCAGGCGCTGTTCAACTAGACGCGCGCTTCGCATTAACCCATGCGCATGCACAAATGACGGGCGAGCCATGGCGAACCAGATTACGATCAGCCCTATAAGCAAAATGGCCATACTGATAGAATCAAACAACCGCAGCGCCGTTTCTGACTGCCTGCCTAATTGCTCCGCGGCTGTGAGTATTTCCTGCGACAGTGTAATGACCGGCCAAGGATCGAGGCCGTCGGGAATTTTAATGGTGTGCGCGGAACGAAGAAAAAGACGCGCCGATTCGGTATAGGCTTTGATCAATACTTCATGCTGCTGCGGCAGGGCGGAGGAGTTTGACCCGCGCGGCCCAATTCCACGGCGATGCTGTAGCACCGTAAGCGTGAGATGGTTAGCTTCAAAACTACTGATGGCGTCATCAAGTGCGGCGTGCAGCATTCTGGCTTGCGGCGTATCTTGCTTTTTCTCCGCCTCAGAAAGACGCTTTGCTCCAAGGGCGATTTTACCCGCAAACAAGGCCTGAGTGGATGCGTAATAGCCTATCTGATTGTAACGCGAGACTTGATCCATGAAATAGAGCGTCCCGGCAAAGCGGGCTATCACATACAGAGCCAAGGCGATCAGACTAAAACCCAGGTTGCGGCCCATGAATTTTTTGGGATCGGTTTGGTGTGGACGCATGGTAAGAATATCCTATTATTTGTAAAATTTATAAATTACTCTCATAAATTGATTAATGAATTTATATTTCTTTCTATAGGAGTTATTTTTCTCATTATATATTTTTAATGAAGATTTAATGTTACGCTTATAGATTGAAGATAGAGGTCACGGCATCCAATAGCTGTAGATGAGGCACAAAAGGGAACGGGCCATGGCGAAAATTGTTTGCGTCGAAGATGAAGCTGGCATCCGCGAGGACATTGTTGAAACGCTTGAGCTAGCCGGCCACACGGTTATCCAGGCGGAAAATGGCGCGCTTGGCCTTGCGGCCATTATTTGTGAAAAGCCGGATTTGGTGATTTCTGATGTGACGATGCCGGAAATGAGTGGCCACGATCTATTGCGAGTTTTACGCGAATCGCACCCTGAGTTTGCTGACATGCCGTTTGTATTTCTATCGGCACTTGCAGACCGCAAAGATCAGATCGCCGGACATCAGCTCGGCGCTGACGATTATCTGACCAAGCCTGTGGATTTTGAAATCATGCATGTGATCATTGATGCAAAATTAAAGCGCGTTGAACACCTCCGGCGCCGGAAAGACGATCAACTTCTGAGGCTTTATGGCGCTCTGACCGGCATTGCGGTGAATGACAGCGCCAAGATGAAGCGCGCGCTGGCAAGCGTTGCGCCGATGACCATCGCCAGCGTATCAAATGATGAGATCGATATGGACGATGTGCATACGATGATTGAATCCCTGGGGCATGTTCTGTTCCGGATGAAGAGCGGCCGGGAATTTCTCGATAATGTTGATTCCATCGCGCCGGAAATTTTGCTGATCTCTTTCAACACTATTGATTTGCAAGCGCCGATGGTGGTGAAAATGCTGGCTGGCAAAGGCAAGTATGAAATGTCCAAAGTGCTGCTGATGCCACCTTCGATCCCCGATCTCCCTGCGGGCGGCGTCATTCCGGGCTTTGATGCGCAATTGCGCGCGCCCATCGACCAGCAGGAATTGATGCGGAAAATCGACGCCGCCGGATACCAGTTAGGCCCGCCGGAAGATTTACTGGCTGCGAGTTAAAGCTCTGCTTGCCGCTGTTTGCTGGACGGAATTGACCCCGGGCAAGCTGAAATAACCATTAAACAGCCCGGCATCCCATCAAGTCTTACACTTTACCTAATCTGTATATTGCGCTGGCAAAAAACCAGTGTAGGGTGTGTGATGATTTTTACATTTTTTACGGCAATATTCGCGGTCAGCATGACCAGCAAGTACACTCTTGTAACAGGGTAGAAAGCCATGACGGAGCGCGCCAAGGGCACAACGCCAGGCACTCACGAAAACCTGAAGGCGGCGCATGACGTCAAAATGGGATCCGAGCGCGGGTTCGGATTTGTCTTCGCCGCCTTTTTTGCGCTGATCGCCGCCCTTGGCTGGTGGAGCCACAGCGCCAACGCGCCTTATTGGCTTGCTGTTGCGGCGGTGTTTTTATTGGCGGCGCTGCTGGTTCCCGCAATATTGCGGCCGCTGAACATTGCCTGGTTCCGCTTTGGCATGTTGCTAAACGCCATTGTCAGTCCGCTTGTACTTGGCCTGATGTTTTATTTGACCATCACGCCAATTGGATGGCTGATGCGCCTGTTTGGCGCGCGCCCGCTGAATCTTAAATTCGATAGGGTGGCGGACAGCTATTGGATCAAACGCGATCCTCCTGGCCCCGCGCCTGAATCATTGAAGAATCAATTTTAGGAGCTATGCATGAGTTTTTTGTCCGAACTGTGGGCGTTTATGCGGCAGCGTAAAAAATACTGGCTGGCGCCGGTTATCGTAATGATGGCGATCTTTGGCGGTCTTGTGGTGTTGAGCCAGGGCTCGGCGGTGGCGCCCTTCATCTACACCCTATTCTAGGCGCGGCCCGGAATGCGGATTCTGGGTGTCTCAGCCTATTACCATGACAGCGCCGCTGCGCTGGTTGATAATGGGCGCATAGTCGCAGCAGCACAGGAAGAACGATTCACCCGCAAAAAGCACGATGCCGGATTTCCCGCCAGGGCCATAGACTATTGCCTGGCCGAGGCAGGCATCACGCTGGGGGATGTTGATTTCGTCACCTTCTATGACAAGCCTTTTTTGAAATTCGAACGGCTGCTGGAAACCTATCTCGCTTTCGCCCCGCACGGCTTCACTTCCTTCCGCATGGCGATCCCGGTTTGGCTGCGCGAGAAATTGTTTCAAAAAGATCTGCTGCGCAGGGAATTCATCAAATATGATCCGGATTTCGATTGGCAGAACAAACTGCTATTTTCGGAACATCATTTAAGCCATGCCGCCAGTGCATTCTTCCCCTCGCCGTTTGACGAGGCGGCGGTGCTAACCCTGGATGGCGTGGGTGAATGGGCGACCAGTTCAGCGGCGATCGGCCGCGGCAACAGGCTTGAAGTTTTTCAGGAACAGCATTTTCCGCACTCGCTGGGCCTGTTATATTCCGCCGCCACCTATTATACCGGCTTCAAGGTCAATTCCGGCGAATATAAGGTGATGGGCCTGGCGCCCTATGGCCAGCCGCGCCATGCGCAGAAATTTTTCGATAATCTGATGGATCTGAAGGCGGATGGATCGTTCCGGCTGGATCAATCCTATTTTGATTATTGCACCGGGCTGACCATGACCAATCAGAAATTCTCCGATCTATTTGGACAGCCTGTGCGTGCGCCCGAGCAACAGCTTACGGATTTTCACATGGATATGGCGGCGTCCATCCAGGCTGTCGTTGAAGAAGTCGTGCTGCGCCTCACCCGCGCGCTGGCCAGGGAAACCGGGCAAAAAAATCTATGCATGGCTGGCGGCGTCGCGTTGAATTGCGTGGCTAACGGAAAGATATTGCGTGACGGCGCATTCGAGAATTTCTGGGTGCAGCCAGCGGCAGGCGATGCGGGCGGCGCACTCGGCGCTGCGCTTACGGCCTATCATCTGTACAAGGATCAGCCACGACCCGCGATTTCCTCCGGCGATAGAATGGCTGGAAGCTATCTTGGCCCGGCATTTTTGCAGGGGGATATTGAGCGCCGGCTAACGCAAGCCGGCGCAAAATTCACCGTACTGCCGCAAGCTGAAATGATCAACGCCACGGCGCAGGCGATTGCGGAGGGTGATGCGGTTGGCTGGTTTCAGGGGCGCATGGAATTTGGCCCGCGCGCGCTTGGCGCTCGCTCGATCCTTGGCGATGCGCGCTCGTCCAAAATGCAAAAGCTGCTGAATCTAAAGGTCAAATATCGTGAAAGCTTCCGCCCGTTTGCGCCATCTGTGCTGCGCGAGCATGTGGCGGAATGGTTTGAGCTGGACGGCGATTCGCCCTATATGCTGATTGTCGCCGATGTTGTGCCAGGGCGGCGCAAGGCCATGACCGCCGAGGAAGAAAAACTGTTCGGCATCGATAAATTGAATGTTCCGCGCTCTGACATTCCCGCAGTCACCCATGTGGATTATTCGGCCCGCATTCAAACCGTGCACGCGGACACTAATCCGGCGTATCATGCGCTGATTTCCCGGTTCCATGCGCTGACCGGCTGCCCGGTAATCGTCAATACAAGTTTTAATGTGCGGGGCGAACCGATTGTCTGCACGCCCGAGGACGCCTTCCGCTGCCTGATGGGCACCGAGCTTGATCTGCTGGCGATTGGTCATTGCATCCTGCGCAAGGCGGACCAGGACCCCGCCCTCAAGCTCGATTATAAAGACGCCTTCGACCTCGATTGAATCATGGATTTTTCTGCATTGCTCCTTGCCCGCCGCTCGATATTTTCTGGCATGTGGTGAGTGAGCGAAATATGCTGCGCGTAGAAACCATAGATAATATGAGGGGAGGAGATCATGCCAAGACTATCTAAACTAAGCCGTTCTGTAGCCGGTAGAGCCGTTCTGGTCACGGGGGCCGCCAGCGGCATGGGCCGCGCCACGGCGCATCTGTTCGCCGACGAGGGCGCGCTGGTGGCGGTAACCGACCTAAAGCAAGAGGCGGTTGACGTTGTGGTCAAGGAAATCACCGATGCGGGCGGAACCGCGCGCGGCTGGGTGTTTGACGTGGGCAAGCGCGAGGCCGTGGAGCGGGTTGTCAAAGAAGTGGCTGAAGCGTTCGGACGGCTCGATATTATCGTCAACAATGCTGGTTTGGCGACTGTCGGGCGGACAGAATCAAAGCGGTTCGAGGACACCTGGGCGCTGGCGCTTAACGTGATGCTGACCGGCCCGGCGCGGATTGTGCGTGCGGCGCTACCTTATTTGCGCAAATCCGATGCGGCGCGGGTTGTGAATATTGCTTCCACCGAGGCGTTAGGCGCATCCCCTGGGGGCGTCGGATACGCGGCGGCGAAAACCGGGCTTATCGGCGTCACCCGTTCATTGGCGGTGGAGTTCGGCAAGGAGGGAATCACCGTCAATTGCATTTGCCCGGGTGCTGTGCGCACCGGCTTGACCGAGCGGATTCCCGAGGAGAACAAGGATAAATACACCCGCCGCCGGGTGCCGGTGATGCGCTACGCCATTCCCGAGGAAGTGGCGCACATGACCTTGAGTCTCTGCCTGCCGGCCGCATCCTATGTAACCGGCGCGGTGCTGCCGGTTGACGGCGGCCTGACCATCAAGAACGCCTGATAAACATCCGCCCTATCCCGCGACGATGCCGCCGTCGATCACCAATTCCGAGCCGGTCATATAGGCCGACTCGTCACTGGCGAGGAACAGCACGCCATTGGCGATATCCAGCGGCTGACCAGCCCGTTTCAGGGGCGCCGTAGCGGTGGCGAATGCGTTTGGGTCAATCGCATTGCCCCGACTGCCGCCAAACACATTGCCGGGAATTTTGGTCCAGATCGGCGTCTCAATCACGCCGGGATGCACCGTATTGACGCGAATGTTAAAGCCTGCGCGGGCGCATTCCATGGCGACCGCCTTGGCGTACAGGCGCACGCCGCCCTTGGTGGCGCAATAGCCCGACAGGCCTGGCGAGCCTTGCAGCCCGGCAATTGATGAGGTGATGATGATTGATCCGCCGCCGCTGTCGCGCAGCAACGGAATGCCGTGCTTGGTGCCGAGAAACACGCCGTCCAGATTGACCGCCGTTTGCTTGCGCCAATCCTCCAGTGATTGATCCCATGTCATGCCACCAAGCGCGATACCGGCGTTGTTAAACAGAATATGCAGCCCGCCATAAGCCTTTTTTATTTCGGCCATGACTTCGATCCAGCGCGCCTCGTCGGTCACGTCATGATGCAGGGACATGGCCACGCCGCCGGCCTTGTTAATGCCGTCGGCAACCGCCTTTGCATCGGCGGCCACAATGTCACTCACCACCACTTTGGCGCCTTCGCGCGCCAGCAGCTCGGCGCTGCCTTTGCCGATGCCCGAACCGCCGCCGGTAACCAGCGCTACTTTCCCTGAAACCCGTCCCATTGCATGATTCCTTTTTGTTTTGTCTGAGCAAGCGCTCGCTCAACCATCAGCGCCACGCCCGTATAGATGAAGGCGCTGGCCATGTACGGCGCATAATATTTGGTCACGGCCAAGGCGTATTCAGCCCAACTCATCTCCGGATAGCGGTCCGAGAACAGATAGAAGCTGCCGTTTGAAATCACAAACGCAGCGCTGGTTGCAACGAACAGCACCGTTCCCAGCCGCAACAGGGATTGCAATGAAAGCGCATGGTTTGCCGCGCAATACCGCCCGCCAAACCACAGGCCCGCATAGGTGGGGATCAGGAACCAGTAGGCGGGCGAAAAACACCAGTCACTCACCCCGCCCACATTGATGGCGAGATAATCAATCACGCCCGCAGCGATCAATAGCGCGGGAAAAACAATCGCGCGGCGCATATATAGCCCGGCGAGAAAGAATATCGCCAGCGAGGCGTCCGGCAGAAACAATGGCGGCGCGCCAAAATGGAAATACCGTGTCGCCACCATTACCACGGCAAGCACCCAGAGCAGGATGGCTTGCGGTGAACTGAATGTTTGCCGGATTTCGAGCATGCGCTTTGTTCTCTCTCGTCTATAAATCAGTGCTCATACCGTAGCGTAAGAAACAAGCTACGGCCAGCCGGATTGAAGAAATCCACTGTTTCATAATCCGCGTCCAGCAGATTAACGGCCTTGCCCTGTAACAGCCAGTTTTTAGCGATCCGATGTCCGGCCCGCAGATCGACGGTGGCGTAACGGCCCATCTTCTGGGTGTTCGCCAAATTGTCATAACGCGATCCTTCTCCCAGCACGCTGATACCAACCGAGGATAGGCGGGTAATGTCATAGTCCAGATCAACCTGCAAGGACTGCCGCGCGCGCCGGGGCAGCAGGTTGCCGCGATTAGGCCCATCGGAGCGGTTTTCCGGATCAAGCAGGCTCAGCGTCGCATTGGCCCGCCAATCCTCGATCCTGGCGCTGGTTTCCAGTTCCAGGCCGCGAATGCGGGCTGAATTGATATTCGTGCGCAGAAATAATGGCGCGGTGGAGGCGATCAGATCATCAATGTGCGTTTCAAACAGATTGACCGCCCACGGGCCTAGCGGATGCCCGCTGCGCAAACCGATTTCGGCGCTGCGGGATGTTTCTGGATCAAGCGCGGGATTGCCGGAGAACGGAAAATACAGATCGTTAAATGTCGGCGCCTTGAATGCGGTTCCATATGACGCTATGGCGCGCAATCCATCACTTATATTCATTCCCCACGCCGCGCTGCCGGTGGCGTAATTACCAAATTGTTCATTGTCATCACCACGCGCGCTCAACTCGAAATCATACCGCCCGAAACCTGCCTGATATTGCGCGAACAGCGCCTTGTTGCCGCGTGAGGTAACGGGGAATGGCGCAAAGGTGATGACATCAATGCGGTCTTTCTGATAGTCGCCGCCGAGCGTCACCACATGGCGCGGCGCCATGGTAAAATCATTCTGCACCGAAACATTGTCGCGTTTGGTGTCAAAGCGGGTCAGGAACGCGCCGTTATTGAAACTGTCCAGTTTGTCATTACTGCGCCCGCCGAGCACCGTGACGTTCCAGATTTTCACCGGCGAAAACTTCGCGCCGCCGCCGATCACCTGTTGCACGGTTTTTGATTCGTTGAAAAAACCATCGAAAAAGTTTTTGCCTTTGGCGCGCAGCCAATGGGCGTCAAGCTCGGCCCCATTATCAAATCGATACCCGCCGCGCGCATTGCCGGAAACCGTGCGATAGCCATCATCGTCGGGCTCAAATGCGCCGCATCCGGCAAATGGCGCGGGCCGTCCGTCACAAGAGTTAAACCCCTGTGTGTCGCTGCCGCTGGCGTTGAAATTATACCAGGCGTGATCGCCGCCGCCGCTGACGCCCGCCGTTGCCTGTCCGGTTTCATAACTGCCGCCGGTGACGCTGAACGAGGGGGTGAATTTTCCGCCGCCCTTGCGGGTGAAAATCTGGATCACGCCGCCGATCGCTTCGGAGCCATACAGCGACGAGCGTGGCCCGCGCACCACTTCGATGCGCTCGATCTGCTCCACTGGAATATGCTCGAACGCCGTGGTTCCAGCTGTTGCCGAGCCAAGCTTGATCCCATCCACCAGCACCAGCACATGATCAGAATTCGTGCCGCGCAAAAACACCGAGCTGATTTTACCAGGGCCGCCATTATTGGCCAGAGTAAGGCCCGGAATGCCGCGAAGAATTTCAGGCGTCGATTGCGCTTGTTTATGCTCGATATCCGCACGGGTAATGACCGTGACCGGCGTCAGGCTCTCATCGGCCGTCCTCGCCGTTCGCGTTGGCGTCACCACAATCACCAGCGGGTTTTCTTTTACTGTTTCGGCTGCAATAGAAGCAGATGACGCAAGCAAAATCAGCGCCGGCAAGATCCAACGATAAGACATGGTTTCTCCTTGGCGCACACCCGCGCGCTTTAAGATTGCAATATGGCGGTGGAGAAAAATGCGCGACAGGAACAAGGCGAATGCCTGCCTGTACCGCAGCATTGCCCTCCGCATGCCGTCCGATAGGCTTCAGGCCGGTCTCCGGACTCGCGAGTGGGGAAATTCCCCGGCGCCGCGCCTTCCCATGCTATGCACAGTGGCGTACTGCGGCGTCTTTACTCGCTTACCGTTGCGGGGGCAGTGCCGGGTTTATCTCGTGAAAGCTTCAAAAGACGCACCGGCTTCCCGTTTCATCCGCTGCGCTTGCGCACAACGGACACCTAAAGCTTAAGTGGGTGTTAAATTATATTCAATGCGCCGTCAATACCCTTCAAGGCTCGCGTAACGATCACGGTGAAACACCGTATCGCCGAAACTGGCCTGCGCGACTCGGGCGCGCTTCATAAATAGCCCGATGTCAAATTCATCGGTCATGCCAATGCCGCCATGCATCTGCAAGGCTTCGTTACTAACCAGGAAAAACGTGTCGTTCAGCCGCGCTTTGGCAAGGCTCGCCATTTGCGGCACGTCATTGCGATTCTCATCGATGGCGATGAGCGCATCAAGCACAACCGATATGGACAATTCAATTTCACAAAACATTTCCGCCGCGCGGTGTTTCAGGGCCTGGAAGGAGCCAATCAGCACACCGAACTGCTGCCGGGTTTTCAGATATTCAATCGTGCGCTCGAATGATTCCCTGATACATCCAAGCATCTCCGCGCTCAACGCGATGCGCGCCCGGTCCAGCACCGGATCAAGAATGTCAGCCCCCTGATCAACACCGCCAAGCACGGCATCGGCGGCAAGTTTCACGCCGGAAAATTCAATATTCGCGGCGTTGCGGCTATCCGCCATGATCGTTCGGGTTATCTTAACGCCGGGCGTGGTTGGCTCAACCAGAAACAATGTCAGGCCATCGCGATCACCAGTTTTGCAAGAGGTCCGCGCAACTACAATCAGTTGATCCGCCACATGCCCATCGAGCACGAAAGTTTTTTTGCCATTAAGCGTGTAGCCATCACCAGCCTTTTCCGCTTTTGTTGTAATCGCATAGGGCGCGTGACGCGGGCCTTCTTCAAGCGCCAGCGCCAGCAGCCAATCACCCGTGGCGATGGCCGGCAGTATTTCTTTTTTCTGCACAGCATTGCCGCCCCGCAGCACGGCGCTGGCGCCGATCAAGGCAGTGGAGACAAGCGGTGAAGCAAGCAAGGTACGGCCAGCCTCCTCCAGCACTACCCCAAGGCCGACATAGCCAAAGCCAGAGCCGCCAAATTCCTCTGGAATGATAATACCGGCCCAGCCAAGCGCCGCCATTTCTTTCCATAATTTACGGTCAAAGCCGCTGGCATCATTCGTATCGCGCAATTTGCGAAACCCTGCAATCGGCGATTTATCCTGAATAAACGCGCGCGCCGCGTCTTTCAGCAGGACTTGATCCTCGTTCAGTACTAATGCCATTGAATTTTCCCCCGGCCCTAATCGGGCAGCCGCAATACGTTTTTAGCGATGATGTTGAGCTGCACTTCGGAGGTGCCGCGCTCGATCGAGTTGCCTTTGGTGCGCAGCCATTCACGCGTGATGGCCAACTCGTGTTCCTGAAATTCGCCGCCTTCCCAGCCCAGGGCCTGGGTGCCCATGGCTTGCAATAGCAACTCGTATTTGCGCTTGTTCTGCTCGGTGCCGTAATATTTGAACATCGAGGATGCGGGGCCCGGCGGCGCGCCGGCCTTCAGTTCATCGGTCATGCGCTGGCCGGTAACGCCAAAGGCCCGCGAATTCATATTGTGTTTGGCGATGTCCAGGCGCAGCACCGGATCAGCGATCCGCCCGTCAATCTCGCCGGAATATCGTTTTGCGGCGGTAGAGGGAGAACGCTGGCCGCTGCCGCCGGGTATATTGGCGCCGCCCATGCCGCCGATCATGTTGCGCTCGTGTTGCAGTAACGCCTTGGCGATGGTCCAGCCATCATTCAGCGTGCCGACCAATTGATCCTTTGGCACTTTCACATTTTCGAAAAAGGTTTGGGTAAACACCGACGCGCCACTGATCAATTTAATGGGACGGGTCGAAGCGCCGGGCGCCGCCATATCGAACAACAGGAAGCTGATGCCCTTGTGCTTTGGCGCTTTGGCATCGGTGCGCACCAGGCAGAAAATCCAGTCCGCATAATTGCCATACGAAGTCCAGATTTTCGAGCCGTTGACAAGATAATGATCGCCCATGTCCTCGGCCTTGGTCTGCAAGCCCGCCAGGTCTGATCCGGCGCCTGGTTCGGAATAGCCTTGGCACCAGCGGATTTCGCCGCGCACGATTTGCGGCAGATAATGGCGCTTTTGTTGCTCGCTGGCGAATTCCAGCAGGGCTGGGCCAAGCATCCATATGCCAAAGCTTGACAATGGCGAGCGGGCGCGGATACGCCCCAGTTCCTGCATCAACACTTGGTTCTGCGCCTTGTCAAGGCCGCCGCCGCCATACTCCTTTGGCCAGGCAGGCGCGGTCCAGCCACGCGAGGCCATGCGGTCCAGCCACAGCTTTGTCTCAGGATTTTTGTAAACCGCATTCCTGCCGCCCCAGCAGGTTTCTTCATCGTTAGGCGGCGTACGCATGGAGGGCGGGCAGTTAGCCTCAAGCCAAGTGCGGGTTTCCGCGCGGAATTGTTCAAGATCGCTCATGCCTCAGCCTCTTCCTGTTACTGTATTACGCGCCGCAGGCGCAACGCTGCAGCGCGCCTCGCGCTAATTTATACAGGGGTGGGGGTAGCGGCAAGTGACATCACTAGAGCAATCTGCATTATGTTCGAGCCATGAGGCTCGAACATAATCGCGGGCTGCTCTAAAACCGTTGAGGTCAGCCGGTAGCGCTATCCTGGGTTTCGCCGGCCGGCATTGTTCCAGATCTTAGCGAAACGATAGTCGTGCCAGAACCAGCACGGATTGTGCCAATAGCGCTTTCCAGCCGCTCCACGCCAGAATCAAGATCCCGGAACAAACGTTCAACCCGCCCTTCCAGTTCAATTATTGCCGCGTCAAGGGCCGCGCGCTGTTGCGTGGCGCTCTCCTGAAAATTCTCAAAAATCTCGGTCAGCATGGCGTCGGTGTCACCGAGCGATTGCAGGTGCAATGACCAATCCTCGTTCATCAAGCGGGTTGCCGGCTGCTGCAACTTTTCAGAAAGCCGCTTCAACAAACGCCGCGCATCGCCTGCCGTTTCAACAGATGATGAAATATCGCGCGCTGCGCGTGACAGATCACTCACAACAATTGCGTCAGTGGCGGACGCAGGCGATGCCTCGCGGATATGTGTCATCGAATCGCCCAGGCTCTTGACCGCCGCCTGCGCCAGCGTAATGACCGAGGCAAAGGCCTCACCTTGCTGCGCCATGCGTGAATTCATGGTTTGCAGCATGTCACTCAGATCGCCAATCCGTTGCGGCAGCGGCGCAAAAGCGCGCTCGGCATGTTGCGACACCAATGAAAGTTGTGCTGCAAGTTCGGCGCCGGCGCCGCCCAATCCATTACCCAGCAAAACCACGGCTTGAGAGAGTTCAGAACGCAAATTCTCGCCCGCATCGCCCGCCGCATCGCGGATTACATGGCTGGCGTCACGCATGGCCTCGCCAGCACTTTCAATCGATAGTCTGGCTTCGCACAATACATCCGATAATGCGCTGATATCTTCTGACGCCCTTGCGTGCAGTCCCTCCGCAAGTTCGCCAACGGCCTTGCGCAGCGCCTCGGTATTGGCTTCCGCCAGGCGTTTTCCAAGCAGATCGATGGCATTGGCAAGCGGCCCCATCGCCTCGCCGATCCGCCCCGGCAAGGTATCAGATAACTGCACCTCCACCCGTTGCAGCGAGGCGCCGATATCGCGCGATAATGTGCGCATGTGTTCGGCCTGCAACTCCAACTCGCGCAAGCCTTCGCGTTCGGGCGACAACAGGCTTTGCGGCGCCAGATAGTGCAACCGGTCATCGATGGCGCGCGCCAGCGACTGCACCCCATCGCGCAGCATTTCCTCGGCGCTGCGATAGGTGAAAGTCAGCAACAACCAGCCAAGCATGCCGCAAATCAGCGGCACCGCCTTGAACGCCATGCCGGAAAGCAGATGCGCCGGCGTCGGCGCATCCGGTGACGCCGGAAGGCTGGCCATATACAGATCTGACGACAGGCCAAGAAACGCAATCAGCACGCCAATGCCAAGAAAATAATTCGCCCAGCCTTGAAAATAGCGGAAATTGAGACCACCCGACTCTAGCGCCGTCAGATGCAGATAGTCGCCAGCGCGGCTGCTATAACGGATCGGCAGGCGCGAATTCGCTGGCGGCAGCACCAGCCCAGCACGAAACATCATCCAGGCGCGACGCAGCGGCGTGATCCCGTTCAGCTCCAGATCAAAACGGCCGAAATTTGTCGCAAAGGCGGCCATGTCAGGCGTTTCTTCGATCTTGCCTCGGATCAGGGCAATGGCCTGTGAGATCGGCAAGATACGTCCAAACAAGAACCGTACGAGTGTGATACCCGCAATGATCAGCAGCGCAATTGCGCTTGCTATCGCCACCTGTGGATCGTGCAGCAAACCAAACATGCCGCTTACGCCCGCCTGGGCTAGACCCAACACCGCGCCGAAAGCAGATGAAACGCCGGAAAAAATAGCATCAAAAAATCTTGCCAGTCCGTCCACCTATACCCCCAATCCGAAAACCAGCAGGCAACCTAACCGAATAGCGTTAATGTTCTCTTAAGTCTCTTTATACTTAACAGCGACAAGCTACGCTAGATCATGTCCTGAACAGACTAAATCACCAGCGGCTATTCAGCCGCCTTGATGGCGCGGTCAGGTTTTGCATCGGTCTGGCGGAAATAGACAACCCCATTCGAATCCACTTCCCGCGCCAGCTTCCCCCGATGTATCAAGCAATTGATATGGGAATAGCTTTCGCCTGTGGCCATGAACAGCACCTCATTGTCGATTTTGCGGGCAAACAGCACATCAAACACGTCAATGGCGCGCTTCGGCTCAACACACAGGGCATGCAAATCCCGCAAGTTTTTTTCATGCCCGTCGATCAGTGCGGTCAGCCGCGCATGAAGACCAAAAAACGGGCGGTTGTGCGCGGGTAGCACCAGCACGTCATCCGGCAGCCTGTCGCGGATGGCGGAAAGGGATTCAATCCACTCTTTCAACGGATTAGCTTCCGGTTCCCCTGGCATGACGCTGACATTGGTGGTGATATTGGGCAGCACCTGATCGCCAGAGAACAGAATTTTGTGGTGCGCGGAATACAGGCACGCATGTTCCGGCGAATGACCGCGGCCCACGACCACTTCCCAGGCCGTGTCGTTAATCATGATTTTTTCACCATCCTGAATGCGATGATAGGTAAACGGCACTTCTTCGGAGGTAAACGCAAAGCCACGGGTGCGGCGCTGGTTATAGATTTCGATCTGCTCATCACTAAAGCCGGAGGAGCGGTAAAACGCCTCCGCTTCCGGGGAATTTGAACCCATTGGACTGTTAGGAGAAGTGGCGACACGCGCCATCAATAATTCGGTGCGCGACATCCAGAGGGGCGCGTCATATTCGCGGTAAAACCAGCCCGCATTTCCCACATGATCGGGGTGAAAATGGGTGACGATGACTTTTTTCACCGGGCCGCCGCCCAGTTCCTTGATCATGTCGCGCCAGCCTTGCTTGATTTCAGGCGTGGCGATCCCGGTATCAAGCACGGTCCAGCCCTCGCCGTCTTTGATTAGGTAAATGTTGATATGGTTGAGCGCCATCGGCATCGAGCCGCGCAACCAGTAAATTTCCGGCGTCACCTGCATGAAGCCGCCATAGGCCGGCGGCTTTTCTATCGGAAAGCGCAGCGGCGCAGGCGTTGGCAGGTTCATGCCGGAATCATCGTGGCCAATCGTTCCAGTAGTCATAGTATTTACTCGCATTTGCAAAATGGAAAAACGGTGTCAGGCGGATTCCCTACAGGAAACTTACGCCGTCAAATTTTAACAATATCTTGCAAGTTAGGCCCTAAGGGCCAATTCGTCAAACGACTATTAGAAAATGTGTTCGTACAGCGGACGGTTCCAACCGGCGGCGATATGTTTTAGGGTGAGTCTGCCCCTGTTATATAGTGGCGGGATTCTCGTAAACCCTATAAATCCAGCAAAATCCTAACAAAATCTTAACCAAATCGTCAGGAGAAACCACTACATGCCGTTTCTTGCCCAGTCACTCTCGCGTATTAAACCCTCGGCCACCATGGCGGTTAGCCAGCTGGCGCGCGAGCTGACGGCAGAGGGACGCGATATTATTGGCCTGGGCGCTGGTGAACCTGACTTTGACACTCCGGACAATATCAAGGCCGCCGCCATAGCCGCCATTCAGGCGGGCAAGACCAAATACACCAATGTGGATGGCATGCCAGAGCTAAAACAGGCGATTTGCGCCAAATTCAAGCGCGAGAACGGGCTTGACTACAAACCGGCGCAGATTTCGGTCGCGCCGGGCGGTAAGCCGGTGATCTTCAACGCCATGTTCGCAACCCTCAATCCGGGCGATGAGGTGATCATTCCGGCACCTTACTGGGTGTCGTATCCCGACATTGTGCTGATGGCGGGCGCAACGCCAGTGTTTATCGAAACCAGCATCCAGACCGGTTTTCGCATCACACCGGAAGCGCTGGAGGCGGCGATCACGCCCAAAACCAAATGGCTGATTTTTAACTCGCCCAGCAATCCCTCTGGCGCCGCCTATAGCCATATGCAGATCAAGGGATTAACCGAAGTGCTGATGCGCCATCCCCAGGTGTGGACGCTGGCCGATGATATGTACGAGCATCTGCTGTATGACGGCATGAAATTCGCCACCATCGCCCAGGTTGAACCAAAACTATACGCGCGCACCCTGACCATGAATGGCGTCTCCAAGGCCTATGCGATGACCGGCTGGCGCATCGGCTATGCGGGCGGGCCTGAACTATTGATCAAGGCGATGGCCAATGTGATGAGCCAGTCCACATCGAACCCATCCTCGATCAGCCAGTGGGCCACGCTTGAAGCGCTGAACGGACCGCAGGATTTCATTCCCGAACGCGCCGCGATCTTTCAACAGCGCCGCGATCTTGTTGTCTCGATGCTAAATCAGGCGAACGGCATTCAATGCCCAAAGCCTGAGGGCGCGTTTTATGTCTATCCCAGTTGCGCTGGCTGCATCGGCAAACAAACCCCGGATGGGAAGCTGATCAAATCCGACGAAGATTTTGTCACAGAACTGTTGGCGGCGGAGGGGGTTGCGGTGGTTCAGGGTTCAGCGTTTGGCCTGGCGCCGCATTTCCGGATTTCCTACGCCACATCAACCGAGGCGTTGACGGCGGCGTGCGAGCGCATTCAGCGCTTTTGCGCCCGCTTGCGGTAATCCTCAAACGGGCGGAGCATTACAATGAAATTCGCCATTTTTGGAACGGGAGGAATGGGAGCCTATTTCGGCGGCAAGCTTGCGCTTGCGGGCGAAGAGGTCGCATTCATTGCGCGCGGAAAAAACCTGGCGGCGATGCGCGAGCATGGCTTGCGGGTGGAATCCCCCAATGGTGATTTTGCGGTTAATCCGGTCACCGCCAGCGATGATCCCACGCGCATCGGCGCGGTCGATTGCGTGCTGTATTGCGTCAAGCTGTATGATGTCGAAACAACGGCAAAAATGCTGGCGCCGCTGCTTGGCCCGGACACCTTCATCGTCACCCTGCAAAACGGCGTTGAGGTGATGGATATGCTCAGCCCGGAGATCGGCCGCGCGCGCATCTTGCCAGGCGCATCCTATGTATCCGCCAACATTGTTGAGCCGGGCCTGATCCGCCATCTCGGCGCTCTGGGCCACATTGATTTTGGCGAGCTTGACGGACGCTTGAGCGCGCGAGCGCAATCACTCATCGGCGCGTTCGCCAAAACCGGGGTCGAGGCGCGCTTCAAGCCCGACATTACCGGCAGCCTATGGGCGAAATTCGTCCTGGTTGCGGCGTTTTCCGGTGTTATGGGATTGGCGCGCGCGCCGATCGGCGTTGTGCGCGCGGAACCCGAGTGCCTGCGGCTGCTTGGCGATGCGCTGCGCGAAACCGAAGCGGTCGCCCGCGCCATGGGAATTACTCTGCCCAAAGAGCATTCCGGATCAATCCTGCGCATGGCGCAGGGCATGCCGCATAATTTGAAACCTTCCTTGCTGGAAGATTTGGAGCATGGCCGCCGGCTGGAAGTCGATTGGCTATCCGGCGGCGTCGTGCGGCTCGGTGAAAAAGCAGGCGTGCCAACACCCGTGCACCGGGTCATTCACGCCATCCTGAAGCTCTATGCAAACGGCGTTTAGATACGCAGTAAAAATCGGCCTGAGCGATGGCGTACTGTTTGCAACCGCACTCGTGATTGGCGCAACAGTTGGCTTAAGCCTTGAACCCTGGCGCGCAATCGAATTTCCCGCCACACCGGATGTTAAATTGCTTGGCTGGCTGGTTGTCGTGGTCCTATGCTTGAGCATTGGCGCAATGGCATGGCTGACGTCCGGACGAAGGCTGTCTGGCGCCAATTTTGGCGGCACGCATATGCTTGAACCGCAGGCGCCAATAAACCAAGCATTTGAGCCATCTTCCAGGCCAATTGACCGGTCTGAGGGTGGGCCGGAATCGCGCGTTCAGGCGGTAAATATCGAGTCAGCAGAATTCGAATCACGGACATCCGATAAATCTCAATCGGAGCCATTAGCCGCTTGCGGGATTAGTCCGGCCGAAATTAAAGACCCGTTCCTTGCGGCCCTCGACTATTTGGGGCACGCGCAAGCAACCGTGCGCATTGGCGGCATCCTGGCGCTGGAACGCGCAGCGAAACAAGAAGGCGTAATGACCGCTTGCGCAGGTACGCTTTGCGCCTATATCCAACAATGGGCCGGACCCGATACGATAACACCCGGAAAACGGCCGGGCTATGACGTGACAGCGGCGCTTGCAGTGTTGTCGCGCCTGATGCATCCAGCGGCAAGTGAGCGTGATCTCATTGATTTACGCCGCACCCAACTGGCCGGCCTTGAATTATCCGGCGCGGATTTTTCCCGTTATCATCTGGAAAATTCTAATTTGTCTGGCGCTGATTTGCGCGGGGTAAATTTTAGCGGCGTGAATTTACGTGGTGCGGATCTGCGCGGCGCGCAGTTGGCGGGGGCGGTGTTTGCAAACGCCAGCCTGCGCAGCACTGATTTAACCGGCGCGATCCTTTCGGATGACGAGTTCGGGCCCGCCGATCTATCCATGGCCGGAAACATTACCGCCACTCAACTGCTGCACATCCGGTTTCATCCGGGCCATCCGCCGCGCCTGCCTGCGGGAATGCACCCGCCATTGCAGAACGCCGCAGTGGCTGTGTAGGCCACTCCCGCCCCTGTCTCACTAAAACAAAATTCATAATTGAGTCTCCGGGCTGTAACGAACCATGCGTAGCAATAATCCGCCGGTCCAAAACGGGCCATTGGCAATATTGTTACATGGAGATCACACAATGTATCAGCATAAATATTTACTGGCTTTAGGCGTTGCAAGCATCGCCCTTGCCACTTCACCTGCTTTTGCCGCCCCGGTAACGTTTGCCGACTTCACGCCGCTGGCCGCGTCAGTCGCAGCCGGTTCGCTGCCTGAAGACAAGCCGTTCCAGCTATCATCCTCCAGCTTCCGGCAGGAAACCCTTCACGCCAATGGGCCGGCCGGGTCGGCAACCAGGTTTGGCGATGAATGGGACATGAATACGCTGAACGAAAGCGGCCCGGATGCCGGCCGCTTCCTGTTCACCCCATATGAATCGTCCACCGCGGGCGTGCGCCGCCTCGATAAAAATACCGGCGTCGCGGAAACCATCGTGGCCGAGGGTGCACAAGGCTTCGTCCGCGGCGACGCCTCGCGCTGGACTCCGTTCGACACCTACCTGACGGCCGAAGAAAGCTGGGGGGCAGGCAGTGTCAAGGGCCGCCTGTTTGAGGTGACTGACCCGCTCGGCGCGCCGGACGCTGTTGGCTTTGTAGAGCGCAACATCATTCCGCGTGTTTCGCATGAAGGCCTGGCCTTTGACGCCGATAACAATATGTATTTCATCGACGAGTTCAGTGGCGGCAGCATTTATAAATATGTGTCGTCCACCCCCGCTGACGGCAGCACATTCTTTGACGCCGGCGAGACCTTCGTGCTGAAGGTTGGCGCAGGCGGCAATACCGACGCCGTGGGCGCGTCAACCTGGGTAAAAATCACCAACGCGGACGGCAGCGCAGTGGACGTTCTCGCCAATGTAACCATTGACGGGAACACCCGCGTCGATGGCCGCATCGCTGCCGACATCGCCCTCGGCACAAATTTTAACCGGCCGGAAGACCTGGAAATCAAAACCGTAAGCGGCGAGCAGAAGCTTTACTTCGCCGCCACCGCTTCTGGCGTGGATGGCGCTGGCACAGTTTTCGCCATCGGCCTGACCGATGCCGACAACGCAAACGTCACCCTGTTTGCCGACAGGGATACAATCAAGAAAGGAACCGGCGCCGCAGTAGGCCTAGAATTCCTGAGCCCGGACAATCTGGCGATTGATGGGCTTGGCAATATCTACATTATCGAGGATCAGCCGGCCGGGTTTGCCGATATCTGGTTCGCCTGTGACATCGACTTTGATGGCGTTGCCGAATCCCTCGGCCGCTGGGCCAGCCTGTCCACCCTTGGCGCCGAACCAACGGGTCTGTATTTCGACCCGTTCAATCCCAGGATAGCCTATGTGAACGTCCAGCATGCCGGCAATGATGTGGATCGCACCATCCGTATTTCCATTGTGCCGGAGCCCGAAGCAATCTCTCTGCTGCTGGGCGGTCTTGGTCTGATTGGCGGTTATGCGCGGGGCCGTAACAAAAATACTGCTTGAAAACTCCAGTAATCCCGCCACTATTCAGGCCCCGCACATCCTGACGATGGACAGCGGGGCCTGATTCGCCCGCCTGCCCGCCTGGGAGGGGTTTCTTACCAGCGAGGACGGGCTGCAACATTCCGGTAACATAACGCCGATAGCGTTAGCCCTTTACTGGCGGATAAATCTACGGCTCAAGGGTGCGGGACAAATGGCAATTGTTGCTAATGACAAAGGCGCTAAGGAGCCAAAGCGGGTGCTGTTTCTGTGCACGGGGAATTCCGCGCGCAGCGTGATGGCGGAAGCGCTATTGAATTTCCATGGCATGGGCCGTTTCAGGGCCTATAGCGCGGGAAGCCACCCTTCGGGCGCCATTAATCCGTTTACGATTGATACTTTGAAAATCGCCAAGATGCCGGTTGATGGGTTGCGCAGCAAATCCTGGGATGAGTTCGCGGCCCACGGCGCGCCACAGATGGATTTTGTTTTTACCGTTTGCGATAACGCGGCGGGAGAGGCGTGCCCGGCCTGGCCGGGGCAGCCGATGACCGCCCATTGGGGCTTTCCCGATCCCGTTGTCTTTCAGGGCTCGGATATTGAGAAGCGGGCGTTTTTTCAGGAGATTTTCCGGCAAATCCGTACACGGATCGAATTATTCATTAGCCTGCCGGTGCAAAGCCTTGACCAATTATCGCTGCAAAGAAAGCTGGATGAAATGGGCGGCAAGATTGCCAGCCCCACAGGCTTGCAGTAAACATCGCCGATGACTGACATCAGCGTTTCACGCCGCCTTACTGCTGAATTTACCGGCAGCGCCTTTCTGCTCGCCACCGTCATCGGTTCCGGCATCATGGCCGAAAAACTGGCCGGTGGAAACATCGCGCTGGCGCTGCTTGGCAATACAATCGCCACCGGCGCGATGCTGGTGGTGCTGATCCTGATTTTCGGTCCGGTCTCGGGTGCGCATTTCAATCCGGCCGTCACCCTGTCGTTCCGGCTGCGCGGTGAAATCAGCACGCCAGACGCGGCGCTGTATACGCTGGCGCAAATTGCGGGCGCACTTGCCGGCATGCTGGCGGCGCATTTCATGTTCGAGGCGCCGCTGCTGCAAGTCTCCTCCCACATACGGGCGGGCAACGCGCAGTTTGGATCAGAGATTATCGCGACCTTCGGCCTGCTGGCCACAATTATGGGGTGCATCCGCTATCGCAGCGAGGCGGTTGCTTATGCAGCCGGGCTTTATATCACGGCGGCATACTGGTTTACCGCCTCAACCTCGTTTGCAAACCCAGCGGTGACGATCGCGCGCGCCTTTACCGATAGCTTTTCCGGCATCCGGCCGGAGGACGCGCCTTTATTTATTCTGGCGCAACTAACCGGGGCGTTGCTGGCGAGCTATGTCTTTGGCTGGCTGTTTTCGGATAAGCCAGCACCGGTTTCCTGACTGTCTGCCCTTCTGGCCCGTGCCGCGACGTTAATGGCCAGAATTTCCCGGAATTAAGTGGCGAAATTCTTTCGCTTTAGAGCAGCCTGCGATTAAGTGGAGTAACGAAGTGACCCCACTTAATCGCGGAAAGCTGCTCTAATACATTAAAATCTTGAGCAATTTTCTTTATTAAGTTCGAGCCTCATGGCTCGAACTTAATGCAGATTGTTCTAGACCATTTCCTGATCGGATTGAATCAATCCGATCAGGATAAAAATGGTCTAACACATTCAAATAGAGCCTTTCTTATCCGGTCAGGTTGGTTCAACCTGACCGGGAAAGGCTCTAG
>CAMTWQ010000014.1:0-85622 GCA_947085465.1 uncultured Alphaproteobacteria bacterium | reverse complement strand
CAGCGCAGCCTTTAACCGGTTTCGCGGCACGGAGTGGATGCCGGAACCCTGCAAAAGCTGCGAGCGGCGCGAAATTGACTGGGGCGGCTGCCGCTGTCAGGCGCTGGCCTTGACGGGAGATGCGAGCGCCACCGATCCGGCGTGCAGCCTGTCGCCGCACCATGCGATGATGCATGAGGCAGCAATACGGGAGGCGGCATCGCCCGCGCCGGAATTTATATACCGCCGCATGCAATAAATTTACTTCAATTCGCCGCCCGTCCAGTTGCGGCCCAGCCATAGGGCGCACATTCCGCCCGCCCCGCACAGCGCCGTCATGCCGAGATAGGCCAGGCTGCCAAAGGCGTTATACGCAAAGCCGGACGCATAGGTGACGGCGCCAATCACCGCGCCTATAGAAAGCCCCGCGTAAACGGCTTGCGCCGTTGCCGCGAGATGCGAGGGCGCTGCGCGATTGAGAAAATGCATTGCGCCAAGATGGGTTGCGCCATAGGTGAATGCATGCGCGCCTTGCATGAGCAACAGCAGTGGCAAGCTGGGATCAAACGCCATCAAAGTCCAACGCAATACGCCAGCGCCGCCACCAAGCGCAATCAAACCAATAGGCCCAATCCACGCCACCACGCGGTTAGAGAATGCGAACAGAACGATCTCCGCAATCACCCCGCACGCCCACAGCAATCCGATTGCGCCGTCACCAACACCGAGGCGCTGCCAGTTGAGGGTGCCGAATGTATAATAAACCGAATGGCCCGCCTGGATGCATGCGCCCGCCGCCATGAAAACCAGAAACCGCCGGTCACGGCATAGCTGTAACGCAGCGCGCCAATCCATGCCGCGCCGCGCCGGGGCGGCCGCCGCATGGCGCGTTTCACCGGGCAACATCAGCGCCGCCGCCACTGTGACGGCGCACCCCATCAGCAACATCGGCAAAATCATCTCATGCCCGGTGTTTGACAGCACCCATCCGCCCGCCATGCTGGCGCCAATAAAACTGAGCGAGCCCCACAGCCGCACCTGTCCATAATCAATGCGGCGCAACGCCGCCTGGTCCAGGATCAGCGTGTCCAGCAGCGGCAAGATCACCGGAAACGTCATGCTGACCAGCAGGGTGATGAGAAGGATCGCGGTAAAAGAATGCGCGCCGCTAAACAGCGCAAAGCCGGTGAAAGCGCCACATGAAAGCAGGATGATCGGCGTCCGCCGCGTTGCGGCGGTATCCGCAAGCAAGGCAATCACCGGCCCGGTGGCGATGCGCGACACCATGACGATGCCAGTGAGCAAACCAATGTCGCTGGCGCTTAGCCCCCGCGCCGTCAGCCACACCGGCCAATAGGGCGTGTGCACGCCGGCAATCAGAAAAATCGCGAAATAGTAGGCGGACAGGCGAACGGAGTGATCAAACTTTCCTGGCATCATAAATCCGTGTAGGCACCTGGCCAATTTTGCATTGCAATGAGGATATCCTTTATCTATCTTTAGGGCATGCGACAGCGCGATGCACACCATTGGTTTGTCATGCTGCTGGTTCTGGCGTTTATGCTGGGGCTATCGGCGCAAGGCTTTCGCATGAACGGTGTGCAACAACAAACAATGGCTGGCATGGGCAATGGCTCCATGCCCGGTGATTGCCCGCAAAGCGATGGTTGCGCGGATGCTGCGATGGACTGCGCGATCACTTGCGCCGGGCTGGTTTCTCTTTCAACCGATCCGGCGAACATTGCGTTCATCGCCTCTGCATTGCCAATTTTTGCCCGCGCTAAAAGCCCCGGCGGGCGGGATTCCGCGCCCGAACCCTATCCTCCCCGAAGCTCGCTCCCTGGCTGACTCATCGACCGCTCATCGCGGGTTTGTAGCTATGGATTGCTTCTGTATAGGATAGCGCCTCATGTCATCTGTTTTTATGACCCGCCGGGCGGTGCTTGGCTCTAGCATTGGGGCCGTGTTCGCCACCGCTTTGCCGCGGCGGGCGGCGGCGGCAGTTGGTTTTAATTTGGCCGCCGCACCCGCGGTCGCGCCGCTTGGCGCAAACTCCGCCAACACCTCCGTGTGGGCCTATAACGGGGTCATTCCCGGCCCTATCCTGCGCGCCCGCCAGGGTGACACGGTTCGTGTCAAGCTCGATAATCAGTTGGCGGAGGAAACCACCATTCACTGGCATGGCGTGCGTGTGCCGAACGCCATGGACGGGGTGCCGCATGTGACACAAAAGCCGGTTACTCCCGGCGAAAACTTCGTTTACGAATTTGTGGCGAAAGACGCCGGCACCTATTGGTATCACCCGCATCAGCGCAGCTTTGAGCAGGTCGACCGGGGCCTGGCGGGCGCCTTCATTGTCGAGGAAAAGCAGCCGCCGCAAGTGGATCGCGAGATTATCTGGGTGCTTGATGACTGGCGGCTCGATGACGCAGGCCAAATCACCAGTGATTTTGGCGGCATGCACGACACGACACACTCCGGGCGGATCGGCAACTGGCTGACCGTCAATGGCAGGCCGCCGGAAAATCTTGTAGTACGCGCGGGCGAGCGTATCCGGCTGCGCCTGATCAACGCCGCCAACGCGCGCGTCTTCGCGCTCGGCTTCGAAGGCCACGCGCCACAGATAATTTCCCTGGATGGGCAGCCGGTTGAACCGCACGCGCCCGAGTTTGGGCGCATTGTGCTTGGCCCGGCGATGCGCGCCGATCTCATTCTCGATATGATGGGGCCGCCGGGGGCGCGGTTCCCGATCAGTGACAATTTCTATCCGGGGCTGGAATATTCACTGCTCGCGCTCGTCTATGCGCCCGGCGCCCCGATGCGCGCCGAGCCGCGCGCGGACTCGATACGGTTGCCGGAAAACCCGCTTACTGAGCCGGATCTCGCCCAGGCAACGCGCCACGAGATCGTGTTTGGCGGCGGCATGATGGGCGGCGGCATGATGGGCGGCGGCATGATGGGCCGCGGAATGATGATGAATAACCCGATGGCCTGGACGGTCAACGGCGTCAGCGCGACCGGCGACGTGCACGAGCCGATCCTCAGCTTGCAGCACGGCAGCTCACACATCCTGGCGCTGAACAACAATACCGCATGGCATCATCCGATCCATCTGCATGGACATGCTTTTCGCGTCATCAACCGCAGCGGCAATCCAACCCGGCTGCGCGAATGGCGCGACACCGTGTTGCTGGCGCCGCGCGAGCGGGCCGAGATCGCGTTCAACGCCGATAACCCCGGTGACTGGATGCTGCATTGCCACATTCTCGAGCATCAGGCGGCGGGAATGATGGCGACAATTCGTATTGCCTGACCAATCAACGGAGGACTCCAAATGCATCGAATGAAATTGCTGATCATAGGTATGGCAATGCTTTTGCCGGGGCAGGCGGTGGCGGAAGTGGCCAGCAAAATGGCGACCATGTACAAGAATCCGCTATGCGGCTGTTGCGAAGATCATGCCGCATATCTGCGCCATAATGGCTATGACGTTAAGGTCATCGCCAGCCACGATCTGCCGCAACTGCGGGCCAAGCATGGCGTAAGCGAAGCTTTAACGGGCTGTCACATGACACTGATCGAGGGCTATGTGATCGAGGGCCATATGCCCATCAGTATGATAAACAAATTGCTGGCCGAGCGCCCGAACATCAGAGGCATTGCGTTACTGGGAATGCCTTTTGGGGCGCCGGGAATGGCGGGGCCAAAAACCGGGCCATTCACCATTTATGAAATTGCCGCCAAGGCGACGGACGGAGAACCCCGCATTTTCGCGGTCGAGTAAACAGGAGGAAATGCAATTGCGATACCAACGGGCGTGATGTGCGGCGGCGGCATGATGGGCGGATTCGGAGGCTGGTTGATGATGGGAACCGGTTTGCTGTTCTTCGCCCTGGTGATCCTTGGCGTTGCCGCGCTGGCGAAATATCTGTTCTGGCCGGATCGCCGCACGCCCACATAGTTATTGCGAGCCGAAGGCGCGGCAATCCAGGAGTCAAAGGCGAAAGCCCTCGTTCGTCACTTCTGGATTGCCGCGGAGCTCACGCTCCTTGCAATGACGATGAAGGATGTGGTTCAACTTAAACTCATCGTGCCCTAGAGCAGCCCGCGATTAAGTGGAGTAACGAAGTGACCCCACTTAATCGCGGGCTGCTCTAATACATTAAAATCTAGAGCAATTTTCTTTATTAATTTCGAGCCTCATGGCTCGAAATTAATGCAGATTGCTCTAGGCGGCGCGACCGTTACGCAGCAGCCGACCCGGCAGGTTTTTCGATGTGTTGTCCAGCGCATCAACGCCATCCTGACGCAGCAGAACGCCATTGACGACCACTGCATCGATGCCGATTGCGTCCGCCACCAGACGGTCAGCGCCCGAAGGCAGGTCGTATACCCGTCTCAGTTTGGTCGCCCCGACAGTATCCGGGTTGAACACCACCACATCGGCGGGGACGCCGGTTTTCAGCATTCCGCGATCCGTGATGCCGAACACTTCCGCGGGACGCGAGGTCAGCATGCGCACCGCTTCCTCCATGGTGAGGGCCTGCTTTTCACGCACCCAGCGGCCAAGCAGATAGGTGGAATAACACGCATCGCACAACTGGCTGGCGTGCGCGCCCGCGTCCGACAGGCCAAGCACCGTGTTCGGATTCTTCAGCAGAATAAGAACTTCATCTTCGTTGGCGTTGGCGGCCGGCATGCGGAAACGGGTTTCCAGATTGTCGGCCAGCGAAAGATCAAGGCTGAGATCGACGGGATCCACGCCGCGCTCCGCCGCGATTTCATTGATGCGGCGTTCCTCAAGCGAGGGATCGCTCGGGCAATAGGTGATAATGGCCTTGGGCCAGGCCCGGCCCATTCCACCCTTGATCATTTCGCGGAATTCCTCGCGGAATTCAGCGCTGGCGTAAATCTTTTTCTTGCCCTCCAAATCCGCCTGCGAAATCTTTTTGAAACCAGGATAGCTTTCAAAAAGGAACGGCGCCCGCAACTGCATTTCAAAGGTCAATGCGCGGGGGCTAACTTGCGGATATACTTTGTTTCCCGCCGCCACCAACTCGTCCGAGCGGCGCAACTGCTCCAGCGCGCTGCCAATGCCAAGGCCAGCACCAGCGCTGGATAGCAGCGCCGTCCAGCTAATCGGGCGCCCGGTTTCCTGATACAGGGTGGCGAACTCTTTGAACGACAGGGATTTACCAACTGTCGCCTGGATCATGCCCTTGCCCGCTTCACCCAGCGCGCCCGCCAGTTCGCGAATTTCATCAAAGCTGGCGAGACGGCTTGGCACCGGGCGGCCTTCATAGCCGACATGGGTAAACGCCTTGGAAGTAGCGAAGCCGACAGCACCCGCTTCAATCGCGTCAAACACGATCTTGCGCATCTGCGCGATTTCATCCGCCGTCGCTTCGCGTTCGGTTGATTCCTCGCCCATCACATACATCCGCACCGCAGTATGGCCGACCAGCGCGCCCACGTTGATCGCGGTTCCTCGTTGTTCGATGGCGTCAAGATATTCCGGGAAAGTTTCGAACGGCCATTGTTCGCCCAAGCCTGCCTTGAGGGCTGAGACGCTCATGCCTTCGACATTTTCCAGCGTGCGCATAATCAGATCGCGATGATCGGGCCGGGTCGGCGCAACGCTAAATCCGCAATTGCCCATCACCACCGTCGTCACCCCATGCCAGGGCGAGATGCTCAGCATCCGGTCCCAGATGATTTGCGCATCATAATGCGTATGAATATCAACGAAGCCCGGACAGACAACCTTGCCGTCCGCATTGATGGTCTTGGCGGCGGCGCCTGGCGCCTTGCCCAGCGCCACTACCTTGCCGTCCTTGATGCCGACATCGCCGTGATAGCCTTTGGCGCCCGTGCCATCAACGATCAGACCGCCAGTAATTTTAATATCGTAGTCCATGCGCGTTTCTCCTTGTTTCAGGGCCAATAACGAAACAGCCGGCGCGGTTTCAAACCGCGCCGGCTGTTGTAAATCGAAAGTCGCGGCGCGGTTTAGGCGGCGAAATCGAGCTTGTAAAGTTCCACCACATTGTTGTGGCAGATATCGTTGCGCTGCTGTTCCGTGAGATGCGTGGAATGCTCGTTCAGCATTTCCTGCGACCACGGCCATGTGGCGTCGGAATGCGGGAAGTCATTAGCCCACATCAGCCGCCTGGTGTTGACCATGTCCGCCATCTGGAACGCCACCCAGTCGTCCTGGAACGTCATATAGATGTTCTCCAGGAAATACTCACTCGGCAGTTTTTTCAGCTCCTGGCCCCGCATCCAGAAACGATGCCGCTTATAGGCATGATCCATGCGGTAGATGAAGTGCGGCGCCCAACCGGCGTCGGCCTCGACACAGACGATTTTCAGATCCGGGTTGCGCTCGAACACGCCAGAGAACACCAGCATTCCCATGATGTCCTGACAGCCGCGGATGATCGACTGGAAGCCATTGATCCTCGGGCCGCGCGTACCGCTATTAATACCGCCGTCGCCACCCGTGGTCAGGATATGAAACGACAGGGGCAATTGCAGATCAATCGCCGTTTGCCAGAACTTGTCATAATCGGGGTGATCGAAATCAGATTCGGCTGGCTTGCCATTCATCATCACGCCTGGGAAGCCCTGCTTCTTGATTTCTTTCAGGTCTTCGATGCCTTCGGCGATCGATCCCATTGCGATTTGAGCCAGCGGAATGATCCGTTTGCGATCTTCCGAGGCGAAATCGAGCAGCCACTTGTTATAGGCTTTCATGCAGGCGCGCTTGTAGACGAAATCCTGATGATTGCAAATCACCATGCCAACGCTTGGATAGATGACCTCGGCCGCGACGCCATCGCGTTCCTGGTCCGCAATTCGGAATTTCGAATTCCATCCGCCCTTGTGAAGATTTTCAAACCGCGCGCCGCGCGCGCTCAGATCTTCCGGCGCGATACCGGCGGCGGCAATCAGCGCCATCGGAATCGGGTTTTTCATGCCGTCCACGACATAAATATCGCCGTAGCCTTCCTGGAAGACAACGTGGGGCGCCACATCGCGATATTTAGGTTCGATATAGTCAATGTAGCAATTGGGCGGCTCCGTAATATGGGAATCCGCCGAAATCGGTTTCTTAATCATGCTGGGCGCTCCTCCTTGGGATTTTCTCAATCTCTTATAACATATTTCACTGAAATAATCCCTAATCGCAACTGGTTTTATCGTTTATAGGATTACTTCAACATTTCAATATGTTAGCCACTAAAAGTGACTTTAGCCTGGGACAACACCGTATTCCCCTTTTGGGTTTCCGCCAGGATCACCGCCACGCCGGGCGCAGTTTTCCACATTTTAGTGATGATAGTGTCGCCAAACATGACCAGGCCGGAAAACCGGCCCGTCATGGATTTGAACCGGGCGGGATCGCCTCCGCACAGGGCCTTGAGCGCCGCCCGGGCAACAAATCCGTAGGTGCATAAGCCATGCATGAAGGGCGCTTCATAGCCGCCCAGCCTGGCAACCTCCGGATCGATATGAACGGGGTTCCAGGCCCCGGTCAAACGGTAGAGCGCCCCTTGTTGCGGCAATGTCTTTTCAGACAGTATCGAATCAGGCCCGCGTTCCGGGGGGGCGTTTTTGCCGCCTGCTGCGGGGCCGCGCTCACCACCAAAACCGCCAGCACCCTGGGCGTAGATGCTGGAATAGGTTGTCAGCAACACCCCATCAATGTCTTCGAGGACGCTCTCGATGCCAAGCACGGCCGCCTTGCCCTTGTCCCAGACTTCCACAATCTTGCTTGAAAGCCTGCCGCTGGCGCGGGGCGGAATGGGCCGCATCAGACTAAACGCCTGATCACCATGCAGCACTGACTCCATGCGCAGATCAATATACTCCATTATATCGGCCAAGCCCCGCCCGCCGGCAATGACCGCGAAATCCGGCAGCACTTTTGGGCCCCTGCCCTCATAGAGAAAATCCAGTTCGCCCTCGGGCGTTGCGCCGACACCCAGCGCGTACAGGATCGTATCCTTATGATCCCAGGAGACATCAAGCGTCTTAAACACATGACCAAGCAGCTTAGCGTTTACCGGCAGCTTGGTCATTGCTTGCGCCACCGATTAATAATCGGCTGGCGCGTTTGACGGCTTGACGCCATCCGGCGGCCACGACGCCACGCCTTCCTCCAGCGGTACTTGCAGCGACAGCAGGATTTGCGAAATCATCCGCCAATTGCCAATCGCCGCCACGATTTCAAGCTGAGCCGCCTCGTTCGGCACATGCTTGACGCATGCCTTCCAGGCGGCGTCGGAAATCGCACCCGCGCTCAGAATATCATCGGTGGCTTGCAGCACCGCCTTGTCAGCATCCGTCAGTATTTTCGAATTCTTCCAGTCCTTCACCGCAAGGATTGCTTCATCAGGGATTTTCATCCCAGTAGCCACCCGCCAATGCTGGGTCCATTCATAGTTGGAACCGGTGGCCCAGCCTAGCCGCATGATAATCAGCTCACGCAAGCGCCCATCCAGTTGATTGCCCTTGAATAGCAGCATGTTCAAAGTATTGCCGACCTCGCGCGCCAGCGGCGGGTTTTTCAGCAGAATGCGAAAGATGCTGAGCGGCGCCATGGTTTCGGGGATGCCCTCGGCCTTGGCGGCCTTTTTGGCGTCTTCAATGGACAGCATGGCGATACGGGGTTTGTGGCCGGACGATGATTTCATGAATGCCTCCCTGCGGCTATATGTTTGCTATGGGCTTAATCTATTATATGCTTCCGGCAAACAGCTATCAAAAAAGGAGCAGGGAAATGGTGCCGAAGAAATCACTCGCCATGGTGCAGACCGGACCGAAGAAAATCGTGCCGATGGATCTGCCAATTCCACCGGTGACCGCCGACACCGCTATCTTGCGCGTCGAGGCCTGCGGCATTTGCGGCAGTGATTATGAGCAGTATGAAGGCGTGCTCAACATGCCGATGAAGGTGATCCCCGGCCATGAGCCGATCGGTTTCATCGAAGCCATTGGCGATAATGCGGCAAAACGCTGGAAAGTGAACGTTGGCGACCGGGTGGCGGTGGAAACGATGATTTCATGCCGCTTCTGCCCGCCCTGCCTCGGCGGCTCGTATCATCTGTGCGACAACCGGCGCATCTATTCTTACATCCCCATCGACAGTGGCGCAGGCCTGTGGGGCGGTTATGCGGAATATATGTATCTCGATCCCAACACCATCGTGCACAAGATCGACAAAACACTGCCAACGGAACTGGCGGTAATGTTCAATCCGCTGGGCGCCGGTTTCCGCTGGGGTGTAGAAATTCCCAAAACCAAACCCGGCGACACGGTGGTGATCATGGGGCCGGGACAGCGCGGACTATCCGCCGTCGCAGCCGTCAAACAGGCCGGCGCGGACAAGGTCATCGTCACCGGGCTGGAGGCCGACGCCAAGAAAATGCAGATCGCCAAACTGTTCGGCGCCGATCACACCATCGATGTGCAGAATGAAAAAGCCCGCGAAAAAGTAAAAGAATACACCGGCGGCAAGGGCGCCGATGTGGTGGTGGACGTATCCGCCTATGCGACCGAGCCGGTGACCGACGCGCTCAGCTTTGTGCGCCCCGGCGGCACCATCGTGCTGGCTGGCGTTAAGGGATCCAAACCAGTGCCGAGTTTTATTTCCGACATCATCGTGATGAAGGAAATCACCATCAAGGGCGCCATGGGCGTCACCTGGTCAGGCTACGCCAGCGCCATTGAACTGCTGGAGAAACGCACTGTGCCGTTTGAGAAAATGCACACCCATGATTTTGATCTGACCAATGCGGAACTGGCGATCAAGACATTGGCGCGCCAGGTGCCGGGCGATGAATCGATCCACACCTGTCTTATCCCCAACATGAAGTAAAAGCAGTCATCATGGATTTTGTACGGGACTGGGTGGAGAAATCACCCTATGCGGCTGCGCTTGGCGTTAGGCTGACTTCGTTGAGCGAAACGGATGCAACGTTTCTGCTGCCGTTTAATGTGGCGAACTCCAATCCGCCGAGCGGTGCGCTGCATGGCGGGGTGTACGCGTCGCTGTCATCAATTGGCGGGCACACTTTGGCGCGCGCCGCATTGGGCGAGGCTAGCGGTCCATGGCACAGCATCGCCTTCCAGATCAATTACCTGGCCGCCGCCATCAATGAGGACGTGATCGGCGAGGCGAAACTATTACGCAAGGGCAAGGAGCTATGCTTTGTCGAGGTGGCCACCCGCACCCCGGATGGCAAACCGACAGGCCACGCGACGCTGGCCATGCGCGGCCGCATGGGACTAACGCCCGCAAAGATGGTGAAATCACCGTTGGATGACGGGGCCACCGACAGGGGAAAAATGGGCAAGATGCTGACCTCGGTCAGCTTTATTTCACGCTGCGGCATGAAAGTGGAGCATATGGCCAACAGCGCGGCACGGCTCAGCATGCCGGAACTTGAGAGCAATCTCGATCTTGGCGGCGGCCATCACGAGGGCGCGGTGCTGGCGCTGCTCGACACAGCCGGCGCCATGGCGGCGTGGGCGGAAACCGGATTCGGCCCCTACAAGGCCTCTACCGCATCGATCCAGGCGCAATTGCATAAGCCGCAGCCCAGAGGCGAACTGGTTTCCTACAGCCGCGTCGTCAACCGCGACAATGAAATTTTCTGGAGCCATGTGGACGTGGCCGAGCGCGCCAGCGGCGATCTGGTGGCGCAGGGCACCGTGCTGTACCGGATTGTGCGGTAGGGGCGCGCCGTTAACCCGGTAAGCTCAGAATTCGCGTCACCAGTTTAATGACTTTATGTTGATCGGCGCGCGGCAGGCGGCCAATGCGCTCGGCCGCGCTGGCGTCTATGGTCGCAATCTTGGCGCAGCGGACAACCGAGGCCACAGGCAGTCCCGCCATTTTCAGATTGGATATAGCCACATCATCAGTCCATCCGCGATTGCTGGCGCTGGTAATCATCAGCACCCAGATCAGGCCATGCGCCGCTTCGATGCGGCTCGCGGCAATAATCAACGCCGGCCTGAACTGGCGCACCGGACGGTCCGTGTACGGGAACGGAACCTTTACCACGTCCCACCGCCTAAAGCCCGGCATACGCTTTGTTGTCATGTTCGGACGCCCACTCGCTGAATGAGGCAAACGGCTCGTCTGCGGGGATCCGCGCCGCCTTTGTCACGATAACGCGGCCCGATTCAATTTTATACGCCAATGCATCGCCTTGCTTAACGCGCAACGCCTCGCGCACGGCCTGGGGAATAGTGGTCTGGGCTTTACTGGTGATTTTGCTGATGATCATTTGCGGACGCCGAATTCTGGTAAGGAATATCCTTACGATAGGCGGCGGCGCATCATCTGTCAAGTCCACCTGCAAGGACTGGCAAACCATCCGTCAGGAAGCATTGAGCCAGGTTAAAAAGGGCCGAAAGACAGGTTCCTGATAGGAACGCTTTACCGCCGCCCAGCCGTCCGGCCAGGCTCCCCTCGGAATGGCTGCATTATGGAGCCTATACTGTCTGTCTGCTATCGGAATAGTCAAGTCGCACCAATGCCTTGCCGGTGTTTTCGCCGTGGAACAGGCCGATGAAGGCGTCCGGGGCATTGCCGATGCCCTCATACACGGTTTCTTCCGGCGTCAGTTTGCCTGCCGCCATCCAGGCGCCCATTTCGGCGGCGAAGGCGGCGATTTCACTGAAGTAATCCGAGATGAGAAAACCCTTGAGGAGAACCCCCTTGCTGATCACGTTGAACAGGTTGCGGATGCCCTGTGGATCGGGCGCGTTATACTGGCTGATCGCGCCGCACAAAACGATGCGCCCATTCCGGTTCATCGCATTGAGCGCCGCGTCCAGATGCGCGCCGCCGACATTGTCGAAATAAATATCAACGCCCCCGGGCGCCGCCTGTTTGAGGGCCTTGCCCAGGCCATCGCCCGCCTCCGTGTAATCAATGGTTTCGTCAACGCCGACATGGTTTTTCAGCCAGTCGCATTTTTTACGCGAGCCGGCGGCGCCAATTACCCGGCACCCCTTGAGTTTAGCGATCTGGCAGACGATGACGCCGACAGCGCCCGCAGCCGCTGAAACAAACACCGTCTCGCCGGCTTTGGGCAGGCCGATTTTCAGCAGTCCGAACCAGGCGGTCATGCCGGGCATGCCGAGCACCCCCAGATAGGCGCTGAGCGGCGCGCCCGCGTCTGCGGCGATTTTCGTCAGGCCCGAGCCGTTGCTGACATTATACAGCCGCCAGCCGCCAAGCATGCCGGTAACGTAATCGCCCACATTGAACGGGCCGCCGTTTGATTCCGCCACCTGGCCAACAGCGCCGCCATCCAGCACATGATCCAGCGCAAACGGCGGCAGATAGCCCGCGCGCCCCGGATTCATGCGCCCGCGCATATAGGGATCAACGCTCATCCAGATATTGCGGATCAGCATTTGCCCCGGCGCCAGCGGCGGCGTTTCCGCCTCCACAATCTCGAAATTATCCCTTACGGGGACGCCAACCGGGTAGCTTTTCAGACGCACTTCACGATTTTTCATGGCCCATCTCCCATAACCAGCCTGCATTTCTGACAGACTATCACTTTTCTGCGCCGCCATGTTAGACTGTGGCGCTGACATTTACCGTTGCAATTTGCTGGGGGCAAAAGCGATGAAATTCACCTGGTTCAACCTGATGCCTTGGCCCTATCTGCCGGACGACTTCCGCAAGAAGAACCGCTCGGTGTGGGTGGACATCGATTCCACGCTGTATGATCCGGTGCGCGGGCATGATGTCTATAACGACTATCTCGACCTGCTCGAATACGCCGATCAGCTTGGCTTTGACGGGGTGGGCATAAATGAGCATCACCAGAACGCCTATGGCATGATGCCATCGCCCAATATCATGGCGGCCGCACTTACCCGGCGCACCAAAAACGCCGCTGTTGTTGTGCTTGGCAATTCCATCGCGCTGTATAATCCGCCCATTCGCGTCGCCGAGGAGTTCGCCATGCTCGATGTGATGTGCGGCGGGCGGCTGGTGGCGGGCTTTCCCGTCGGCACGTCGATGGACACGAATTATTGCTATGGCCAAATTCCCGCACTGACCCGCGAGAAATATCAAGAAGCCCATGATCTGATCATCCGCGCCTGGAAGGAAGACAAGCCGTTCGCCTTTAATGGCCGTTATAACAAGTTGCGCTGGGTGAATTGCTGGCCCAAGCCCATTCAAAATCCACCGCCCATTCACATCCCCGGCGGCGGCTCGGTTGAGACTTACGATTTCTGTCTCGATAACACCTATTCCTATTCGTATCTAAGCTTCACGGGATATATCCGCGCCAAGGCTTTAATGCAGGGCTATTGGGACCGGCTGACCGAACGCAATGAGCCGGACGAATCTCCCTACCGCGCCGGATTCGCCCAGACCATTGTGGTTGGCGAAACCGACAAGGAAGCCGAAGATCTGTACAAGGAGCATATAAATTATTTCTATAACCGCTGCTTGCATGTGCATGCGGGTTTTGCCGATGCGCCGGGCTACCGCACCATCAAGACGATCCAGACCGGCGCGTTGTCGCAATATGCGCCGAACATGGGTGATCTCTCTCACATGAGCTGGAAACAGCTTTTGGACGACGGCTATGTGGTGGCGGGCAGCCCGGACACGGTGCGCGAGAAGCTGGAGTTTTTGGCGAAATCCCTGCGCGTCGGCAATCTGTTCTGTCTGATGCATGTGGGCGACATGACGAAGGACAAGTGCATGCATTCCAGCAAACTGTTCGCTGAGAAAGTCATGCCGAAGCTGCGCAATGTGTGGCCGGACTATGACAATGACAAGCGGTTCTGGTGTCAGCCGCTGGAAAGGCGGGCCACACCGGCGCCCATTGATGCGGCGTTGCGCGTGCGCGAAACAGTGCCCGGGGGAGACGACTGATGAGCCTGCGTAAAGTAAAAACCCGGCATACCGAGGTTCATGTGCTGGAGGGAGGCTCTGGCCCCGATCTGCTGTTCCTGCATGGGGCGGGCGGCATTACCGGGGCTGATCCGTTCTTTGCCGCGCTGAGCGCAAAGTATCACGTCTATGCGCCACTGCTGCCTGGTTATGGCGAATCAGATGAGTGCGGAGAAATCCGCGACATGCTGGATGTGACATTGCATACGCTTGATGTGGCGGAGGCGCTCGGCCTGAAAAAACCGATCCTGGCTGGACATTCCATGGGCGGCATGATCGCCGCCGAAATGGCGGCGATTGCGCCCAATGATGTGGACAAGCTTTGCCTGATCTGTCCTGCGGGGTTGTGGCTTGATGAGTATCCAATACCAGATCTGTTCACATTGCTGCCGTATCAATTACCTGCGTTTTTATTCCATGACGCGGAGGCGGGCGGGAAATTGATGACGGCGGGAATGGATTTTCCCAATCTCGAATTCCTCAAGGCGTTTCTTGTTCAAAATGCGCGGCAAATGGGCATGGCGGGGAAGCTTTTGTTTCCGATCCCCGACCGGGGGCTGCGCCAGCGGCTATACCGGATCAAGGCAAAGACCGTGCTGATCTGGGGCGAATCCGACAAGCTGATTGTGCCGCGCTATGCCCAGGAATTCAAAAAACTCATTGCCAATTGCGAATTGGTCAGCATTCCCGAGGCCGGTCATCTGGTGACGCTGGAAAAGACCGCGCAAACCGTAGCGGCGCTGGGAAAGCTCAGCGCATAATCCGGGGTGAAGCAAGCATGGGGCTATATGAGAAATATCTGCTGCCGGTCGTGATCGACACGGCCTGCGCCCAAAAGCCGATCATGCGCCAGCGCGCAAAAGTGGTCCCGCAGGCGCGCGGGCGCGTGCTGGAAATTGGCATTGGATCGGGCCTCAATATTCCGCTGTATGACGCCGCCAAGGTCGAAATGGTGTATGGACTTGAACCCTCCGCCGCCATGCGCGCCCGCGCGGCGGAGAGAGTCAGGCAAGCGAAATTCAAATTTGAATTTATCGATCTTCCCGGCGAGGAAATTCCGCTTGATGACAAAAGCGTGGACACGGTGCTCACCACCTTTACCCTTTGCACCATCGGGGATGCGGAAAAAGCACTAGGAGGCATGCTTCGGGTGCTGCGTCCCGATGGGCAATTGCTGTTCTGTGAGCATGGCATTGCGCCAGATGCGAATGTCGCCAAATGGCAAAACCGGATCAACCCATTTTGGAAGCCCATCGGCGGTGGCTGCAATATCAATCGCAACATATCGCAATTGATTGAGGCCGCTGGATTCCACATCCAGAGCTTGGAGACCATGTATCTGCCGGGCACGCCTCGCATTATGGGATTTAATTATTGGGGCATGGCCCGCCCAGCCTGATGTTGCGTTAACCCTTTATTTAACACGCTATGGTTTTATTCTAGTCTTTCCTACAACTAAGCATGGGGTGCATGGGCGAAGGGATGCCGCATAGCTTGCGGCAAGTACTGACGTGGCGCGCACCGGATTAGAAAAACTGTCGGTATTGGTTGTCGATGATCACGCCAATATGCGCCGTATTGTCAGCACAATCCTGCACGCATTCGGCATTAATACGGTCATTGAGGCCGTCGATGGATCGGACGCCATTGAGGCCATGCGGTCCCATCAGCCGGATATGGTCATTCTGGATTGGGAGATGCCCGGAATTGACGGGGTGGAGTTCACGGAACTCATCCGCAAGGCTAACGACAGCCCCAATCCATTTGTGCCGATCATTTTTCTCAGCAGCTATTCCGATAAACGGCATGTCATCGAAGCCCGGGATGCGGGCGTAAACGAATTTCTTGCCAAACCTGTCTCAGCGAAAGCAATTTATGACCGGCTAATGGCAATCATCTACAAGCCGCGCCCCTTTGTCCGCTCCAAGTCATATTTTGGCCCATGCCGCCGCCGCCGGGTTAACCCCGATTATCACGGGCCAGAGCGGCGCGAAGCACCCGTGGCCATTAAAGCAGCCCGCGATTAAGTGGAGTCACTTCCCATACTTGTCGGCGTGCGTACGGAAAGGCATAGTGCCCGCTATGCGAAAGGAAAGCCGTCCCTATTGGTTGAAACGCGCCCAGGTGAGCATGAACGACGCGTGGGCGCGGCATTTCACGGCGCCAGCGTTTGACCGGATCGGTCCTGGTTATAAAATGTTCCGGCCTTGGAGTATTTCTGTTTTCGGCGCGCCCATTGAAATTGGCGATAATCTGCATGTGATATCGGGGAGCCATGCGCCAGTGCAATTCTGCGTCTGGCGCGGGGCGGACAGTAATGGCGCCATACGGATTGGCAGCCATTGCCTGATCACGCCCGGCGTGCGCATATCCTCGGCCAGCAGCATCCGCATCGGCGATAATTGCATGTTCGCGTATGGAGTCTACCTTACCGACGCCGATTGGCACGATATTTATGACCGCACCCATACCATCGGCGCCACTGCGCCAATCACCGTCGGCAACAATGTCTGGTTTGGCGATAGCGCCTTTGTCGGCAAGGGGGTCACCATTGGCGACAACGCCATTATCGCAGCGCACGCAGTCGTGGTGAATGATGTGGCTGCGAACAGCATCGTTGCGGGAAATCCAGCGCGTGTGGTTAAGCAACTTGATACTTCCCGCGAAATGCGTGTTCGGGCCGATCTGTTCCGCGTAAGCCACGCTGAATTCAATAAATGGGAGGCCGATATGGACCGTTTATTTACCAAGGGAAATAGTTTTACCGGCTGGCTTCGCGCCAGGCTTTTCCCAACGCTGGAAGATTAACCTGAACAATCTCATGACGGAAAGCATTCTGATCGTTGGCGCGGGAATTGCCGGACTTGGCGCAGCGATAGCCCTTTCGGAAGCTGGTTATCAAGTAACGCTGATTGAGCGCGACCCACCCCCGCCAGATGGTCCCGCTGATACCGCATTTACATCCTGGAAGCGCCGTGGCGTGCCGCAGATACGGCACTCGCATGTTTTCCTTGCGCGGTTGAGCAATTTATTGCGCAGCCATTACCCGGAGCTGCTGAAGGCGTTGCTTTCCGGGGGCTGCCGCGAACTTACCTTTGAAGATGGGCTGCCTGCGCCGATCGCGGCCACCTATCAGCCGCAACCAGAGGACCGGGATTTCACTATTTTATCAAGCCGGCGTGTGACTCTGGAGCTTGTCATGCGCCGCCATGCGCTGAGCTGTCCGCGCGTAACTCTATTATCAGGTCATCGCGTCACCGGGCTTGCCTTCTCACCCGCGCGCAAACCTTTGTGTCTCTCTGGCGTACATGTGAGCAACGCCGACGTCACACGCACGATGCACGGGGATATTATTATTGACGCCTCGGGGCAAACCTCGCGCTTTCCGGAATGGTTACGCGAATCAGGAGCGCGCATGCGTGAAGAAACCTCGCCCGCCGGTATCGTTTATTTCACCCGGCATTACCGGCTGCTGCCGGGCGAGGGTGATCCGCCGCGCGGCGGCGCGCCATCGGTGGGTGACCTAGATTATATCAAATACGGCGTGTTTCGCGCCGACAATGGCTGGTTCTCGCTTACTCTCGCCGTGCCGGAAACTGAAACCGGATTGCAACGGCACATTACCACGCCAGAAAATTTTGACGCCTTGTGCTTAGAACTTCCCGGTGTGCAGCCATGGACCGATCCGCAACGTTCTGAACCCATGTCGCCGGTATACGCCATGGGCGGCCTGCAGAGTGTTTGGCGGCATTATGTCAATGGCGGCATTCCGGCGGCACTCGGGTTTTTCGCCATTGGGGATGCGGTTATCCGCAGCAATCCATTGTATGGCCGGGGCTGCTCGGCTGGTTTTTTGCAGGCGCATTTACTTGCGAAAACACTGATCAGCCATGTTGATCCCATGCGGCGGGCGCGAGAATTCGATGCGATACAAAGGCGTGAAATCCGGCCCTTTCATGATTTGATGATAAAGGAAGACGCGCGCGCCATCCGCCGCGCCGCTAATGCACGCAACCCTGCCTATCAGCCCTCGATAAAAGCGCGCATTGCCAAACGCTTTTTCGAGGATGCTTTGCGCCCGGCCTCGCGCGGGGACATCGATGTTCTGCGCGCGCTGCTGCGCGGGTTTCACATGTTGGAGAATCCGCAAATCGCGCTGCGGAATCCGGCTGTTCTGTTGCCTATCTTGCGCGTCTGGATGCGCGGGCGCGAACATAACGCGCATTTATTACCACCAAAGCTTGGACCTAAACGCGAAGAAATGCTGGCATGTCTGGGCATAAATGAGGCCTAATGCCACGACCACAAAGAAAGTGAGCCGTGATGAGCGACACCGAGGCGGTTCTTTTCGCCAACGAAGTTTTTTACCGCGCCTTTGCTGCAAAGGATATGACGGCGCTGCGCGAAATCTGGGCGGATGTACCGCGTATCAGTTGCACCCACCCGGGATGGAACCCGGTCATTGGTCATCTGGCCGTGCTGGAAAGCTTTCGTAGCATTCTGGAGGGACCTAACCCGCCCGCTATCAGCTGTACCGGCGCGCAAGCGTTTGTAGACGGTAATTCCGCCTATGTGCTGTGCCATGAGAAACTGGGCGGCGGTTATCTCGTGGCGACCAATATATTCACGCGCTCCGGCAACCAGTGGCGGCTGCTGCACCACCATGCGGGCCCTGGTGGCGGACCTCCGCAAACTGCCGAAATACCTCACAGTATCAATTAATTAAATCCCGGCTTGATTTTGAAGTGAATATGAACAATTTTGTTCACTCTTGTCGCCTGAAGCCGGCGCGGGAATGGGGAAAATGGCGGCGATGACCAGCCGGGGGTTTCTGGCTGGTATAATGCTGAGAAAAAAAACACGTATAAGCAGGCGTTGAAGCAGGGTTGGTGACTATATGAGTGAGGAAACAAGCACACTAAGCCTGTTGCGGCGTGCTGGCGATGGGCCTGTGATGCTGGAGCAGGCCGAACCGCTGTTGCGGGACAGCCGCGCAATAATAAATTCCACCGCTTTCCAGCCGCACCATGGCGCGCGGTTGCGGATTCTGCTGACCAGCTACCGCAGCCATCCCCACTCCGGCGGTCAAGGCGTCTATATCCGCCACATAAGCAAAGCTTTGACAGATATCGGACACCAGGTCGATGTGATCTCGGGACCACCCTATCCAGAACTGGATCCGCGCATTGGACTGATCAAACTTCCGTCGCTTGATCTATTTGCACACCCCAAACCATTATACGGCCTGCCGCATGAGCGGCGCGGCAACCGCACTGACTGGATTGAATATCTAAGCCATACAACCGGTGGTTTTTCTGAGCCCTATACGTTTGGGCGCCGGCTGGTTGACTATCTTCGCACACGCTGCAACGCCTACGACATCATTCACGATAACCAAACACTGTGCACAGGACTGCTGGAATTGCAGCGCATCGGCCCGCCGGTGATCAGCACTATCCATCATCCGATCACCAAGGATCGCGACCACGCCATAGCCGCCCAGGAAACTTATTTTTATAAATTTTTGGTATGGCGATGGCATTTGTTTATCAATATGCAAAAGCAGGTAGCGCGGCGGCTGGATAACATTATCGCGGTGTCACACTCGACCTATCGCGACCTAATTGATGAATTTGGACTGCGCCCTGAACAGATGCAGGTGATTTTGGAAGGCATTGACAGCGAAAGCTTTCGCCCAATGCCGGAAATAAAGCGCAAACCGAACCGGCTGATGGCCACGGCCAGCGCCGATGTGGCGCTAAAGGGCCTTGTCCATCTTGTTGAGGCTTATGCGAATTTGCTGCCTGAATTTCCCGATCTAGAGCTTGTGGTTGTTGGAAAATTGCGTGAAGGACCGACCGGACAACTATTGCACAAGCTTGGCGTCAAGGATCGGGTGCAGTTCATTTCTGGAATCAGCAATGAAGAACTGCGCTGCCTCTATGCAAAAGCCACCATCGCCGTGTGCCCTTCGTTATACGAAGGATTTGGCTTCCCTGCCGGCGAGGCGATGGCGGCAGGCGTGCCGCTAGTCACCACATCCGGCGGCGCGCTGCCGGAGGTGGCGGGCCAAGACTGCGTAATGACGCCACCGGGTGATTCCGGTGCGCTTGCTTCAGCCATCGCCGGGTTGTTGCGCGATCCAGCACGGCGTGAGGCCTTGAGCATTAGCGGACGCGCCCGCATGGTGCGGGAGTTTCAATGGTCGCGCACAGCGGCTGAACTGACCGCCTATTATCATCAGAAGATTGAACAGCATGCGCACCGTCGATCTTGAACGATTGCCTTTGCGCGACGGCGATTGCGTGCTTGACCTTGGCTGCGGCCAGGGCCGGCATATGCACGCGCTGTACTACGCCAAGCGGCTGCACGCTGTGGGAGCCGATCTGAGCCTTAAAGATTTGCTGGAAACACGCCGGGGATTTGGGACAATTCCCGACATGGAGCCTAACTCGGGCCGCACGTTTAGTCTGGCGCAAAGCAGCGCCCTGCAATTGCCGTTCGCCGACAATTGCTTTGACGCCGTGATTTGCTCCGAGGTGCTGGAACACATTCCAGATTATCAAACAGCGCTTGATGAAATCCGCCGCGTACTCAAACCGGATGGTTATTTATCCGTGAGCGTGCCGCGCCTGTGGCCCGAGTGGATATGCTGGCGGCTAAGCCCAAACGGTTACGCCAAGGAACCCGGCGGGCATATCCGCATATTCAGCGCCGGCGCTTTGCGCAGGGATATCGAGAGCCGGGGAATGCGCCTGTTTGGCAAGCATTGGGCGCATGGCCTGCATTCGCCTTATTGGTGGCTGCAATGTCTGCGCTGGGATCACCGGCATGACAGTCAGGCGGTGAAAATTTATCATCGCTTCTTGGTGTGGGATATTCTCAAACAGCCAAAGCTGACGCGTTGGCTAGACAGGTTCTTGAATCCCATCATGGGCAAGAGCGTAGTAATGTATTTCTCGATAGGAAATCGATAAGTGGAAAAGCTATATCTTGCTAAGGGCAGTTTTCCGGAAAAGTTTTTTGACGGCGCCGCCGCGCGCATTTTGCATTTGCAGCGCCCCGATGGGGCAATACCCTGGTTTGATGGCGGCGTGACCGATCCATGGAATCACATCGAAGCGGCAATGGGCCTCAGCATTCTCGGGTACTATGATGCAGCAGGCAGGGCGTATGAATGGCTGGCGCAAAATCAATTAACGGATGGTTCGTGGTGGGGTGATTTGGGCGCTACCGTACCCATTGATCCTTACAAGCATGTTTTTTCAGCGGATGAATCGAAAATAGAACCGCCGCTGCGCGACACCAATTTCTGCGCCTATATCGCGACCGGCGTATGGCATCATTATTTAATTACTGGAGACGCGGATTTTCTGGCGCGCATGTGGCCAGCGGTTTCGCGCGCCATCGGGTTTGTCCTGTCACTGCAAAGCATTGAGGGCGATATCAGGTGGGCGGCGCCCGACCCGCGTTCCGCCGCTGACGATGCGCTGCGCACCGGCTGTTCTTCCATATACAAAAGCCTGGAATGCGCGGTCCGCATTGCTGACGCCTCCGGTAATCCGCAACCATATTGGGCTTTGGCGCGCGCGCGATTGGGTGACGCGCTGCGTCACAAACCGCATCGCTTTGACCGCACATGGGCCACGAAAGAGCGCTTCTCAATGGATTGGTATTATCCGGTGTTAAGCGGCGCTCTGCAGGGCGAAGCCGCGCGATCGCATCTGGCTGCGAAATGGGACCTATTTGTCGAGCCAGGGCGCGGATGCCGTTGTGTAAGTGACGAGCCATGGGTGACGGTCGCGGAAACCTGCGAGCTAACGATGGCGGTGCTGGCAAGTGGGCAACCGGCGCGCGCCATGGAGCTGTTTAGCTGGGTGCATCAATACCGCCATGAATGCGGCGCCTATTGGATGGGCTATCAAACGGTCGAGGCTATTCACTGGCCCAGGGAAATGCCCGCATGGACCGCAGGCGCGGTGCTGCTTGCCGCCGATGCGCTGTGTCAGGTTACCCCGGCGGCGCGCCTATTCATCGACTCGCTAGATGAGGATGCGGCGCAACAGAGCCAGCGACTTTACCATCGCTAGCTCCTCGAACAGGCCACTAGCCAGCGCCAGCTTATAAATTTCATAGGGCGCCTGGCCGCCATCGGCGGGATTTGAAAAAATATCATGAATGGCCAGGGCGCCGCCCGGCATCACATGCGGACTAAAGCCCCGGTAATCGTCCAGCGCGGCCTCCAGGGTATGACCGCCATCAATGAACACCATGGCCAGCGGAATATTCCAATGCCGCGCCGCTAATGTGGAACGGGTGACAATGGGAATCACGGTGTCTTCCAACTGCGCCCGCCTCAGGGCGCTGCGAAAATGCGGCAGCGTATCCATCGCACCTGCATCCGCATCCCACAATTCCGCATCATGATATTCCCAGCCCGGCTGATTTTCCTCCGACCCGCGATGATGATCAAGCGCATATAAAAGCGCCCCCCGCACTTTGCAGGCGGCGCCCAGATACATCGCCGACTTGCCGCAGTATGAGCCGATTTCAAGCAGCGGCCCGCGCTCAGCGGCAATCAGCGCCGCACTATACAAAGCCTGACCCTCTTGCGGATCCATAAAACCCTTGATCGAATCAATATCAATGGGAAGTGCGAATTCCGCGCCGCTCATGATCCGTCTCTATATGCCGGCGCCTGCACAATCCTGCGTTCTATCTCGGCCATCAGCTCCCTGTAGCGGGGGCTCTCAACGCCGCCATAGCGGCGCTCAAATTCTGCTTGCGACATATTATCTGGCAACCCGGAAATGTCGGGAAAGAACACTGCCTCGCTTGAAGCGCCTGCCAATACTTCTTGAATCCGGCGCGCCGTCTTGGCGCTCATTGCCCGCTCCGCCAACGTTACCCCTGCCCGGTCAGCAGCAATATCAGAAAAGCTGAACCCGCTGCCCCCGGTCAAGGCGTCAGCAATTTCCTTGAACTCACCGATTGCGTTGGCGACGCCCTCGCCAGCGGCGATCTGCAACCCTGCGGATGTCAAATAATGCTGCACAAGATCATGCCGTCCCTTTAGAGTGACGTTATAGCTGCCTAGCCGTGAACCAGAAAAATATTTACCCTGCGCATCGCCAAGCAGTTTCTCGATACGGTCATCGCCAAAATAAATTGCCAGTGCAAGTATCGCCGCCTCATTTTCTTTTCTTGCATCACCCGCGCCAGCAGCCTGACGGTTTAAGGCTAGTTCAAACACAGGCGCAACATACCGGCTAAGCGATACATATCCCCCGCGCAGCTTCGCTGCAACTTCCTGCAGCCTGGAAAAATAAATTTGCACTCGCTCCGGATCGCCAATGCGAAGCTGATCATTCTCTTGTATCTTGGCAATTAAGCGCTCCTTGAGGCCCGGCGTTGGACGGTAAACAATGATCACGGATGGGCCTGAAAAACGCACCGCCTGCAACGTCTCCACGATATTCAGGCTTTCTTCCGATCCGAACAGGATATCAAATCCGTAACGCAACATGAACAACAGCATGCGTGGCGGCAAATTCGTCTCGCCCGCCGTTACCCGGCTTATTTCCAGCCCATGTTCCGATGGCAATATGTTGAAGCTGAAATTAGCATAACGGCCAAATGGATTTGCAGGCAGTGTTATGCTCAAGCGCGCGTCTAATCCGTTGTCCGTTATCACCACAGCGGCGCGCGCAGATTTAATACCCCGCGCGGTAAACGCCAGCAGGCTTTCCACCTCCTTCTCAGAAACCCTCAACTCCGATATTTTTGCGCCGGAAGCAGCGCCAACACCATAACGGGCGATAACATTCTGCACCCGTTGCGCATCATCGCTATCTGCTGGCGCGCCGCCAGCAACGATCGGGGCGCCGGATAGCATGAAGTACACCAGCAGAATAGGCGCGGCGAAAATCACCACAGGCACGGCCAGAATAATCACTAGAAGCCATTTACGCATTTTTATGCGCTACCCTTGTGAAGTCATTGTTTTTTATCACCTATTACACCTTTCAAAAGCCCGCGCCAGCCGGATGCGCCGGTATCTGGTTTGTCCGTCTGCGGCGTTTGCGGCGCCGGCTCCGGCTTAACAGTTCCAGCGTCAGGCATAACGGGATCTGGCGAAGCTGGACTTGTCTTGCTCGCGTCAAGAAGCCGTTGCAACCCGCTCGACACCAGCTTAGTTGTAAAATATTTCTCCAAGGTTTCGGTATGAAGACTGCGTCCGGGATTATTCACCGGGCCCGCAAAGGAAACGCCAAACCCCGGCGCCGACGGATGGTTTTCCAAGGCAAACTTGAGTTCGCTATCAAGCCAATAACGGGGCAGATCTATTGTAACATTAAATCCTGCCGAAGCAGCATCAATATCTAACGCCGTCTCACCCGAGCGCAACACGCCAAGTGAAATCGTAAACGGCGCATCAAGGCTTGCATATTCTGTTTGCCCGCCGGCAAATGCCTTGCGCAACATGATAAGCAGGTCAGCAACCTCCTCCACCTCATCTAGTTGTTTATTCATCGCAGGCAGATCAATCCCCCGGATAACGCCATTGACCGCCTTGAGTCGGCCGCTGCCCTCAAGTGCGGACACCAAGGCGAATGTACTGGCGCCAGCGGCATTTATATCGCCGGAAAAATCAAATCGGCCAGTAATTGCACTTTCGCCAAGCAGCGCGGCGCTTGCTGCGGCGGCGTCTGCATCCGTCAACTCAAAGCGAGCAGAAAATTCTGCCCCTGCGCCGCCACGACCCAGCTTTGCGGATAGCGTTAATGGGCCGCCAAATAATTTCCCGTTGAACTCACTTAACGCGATGGCGCCATTTTTCACGCTAATGAGAAATCCCGCCTCAGTCAGATCAATCCCGCGCACCACCACATGTGGTGAGCTAAACTTGACGCTAACGTTAAAACTATCGAGAACCGCCAAATCGATCGGCTCCCCCGACCACGGCAATTGCCCCGCAGACGCGCCCCGGCGGCCAGCGCCATAGGGTATTTCCCCCTTATCACCCAGCATTTCCGGCAGCAATAAATCCGCCATCAGCTCACCGGACACTAGCTCGGCGCGCAGCTCCGGCTTTTCGCCTGCAAGCTGCAATTCCCCCATGCCTCGCACGCTAACCGGCCCAAACGCGGCATTCATATCACTCAGAACGGTGCCGTTTACATTGCCGTGCAGCGCGGCCCTAACGTCATACCCTCCAAGTTCATTACTGGCGGGCCGAAACCCAACCCCAAGACCACGCAGGAATGACGTTAAATCCTCGCCACTGGCGTCAATCGTCAATTTGTAGTCCCGGCTGGACCGAGCATTGGCCAACTCGCCATTCATGATGATATGTCCACGCGCCACATCGATATTCACACTGGCCAGAAGTTTGGAGAGATTGCCGCTAAATTCGCCACGCATCATCAGCGGCGCGTCGGCGCCCGTGTCAGCAGGCGCCACTGCCGGAATATTCATTTGACTGGCGAACTTAGAAAAACTTTGATTGCCGATCTCAAACGTAGCGCGCAATGACGCCGTGTCCAGCATGGAAGGCGCAAACCCAAGCGTAACACCCGTAATTGCGCCGGCAAGATTTAACGCTGTGTCATCAGCCCGCGCACCCATGGTTGCTTTAATATAATCGCCAGCGAGCAAAAGTTTTAACTCCAAATCCAGCGCGCCAGCAGCAGCGCCCGGCAGCGCCAGCATCCGCGCCAGCCCGCTGATATCCTTTGACGCCAGCCGCAGATTCACCTCGCCTTGAGGCGACAAAACGAAGTTTGTCAGCACACCGCCTATTCCAACGGCCGCGCCCGCCAAATCTGCGGCGGAAAGCGCATTCAGCACAAGAGTTCCGCCGTTCAATTCCCCTGCAAGCTTAATCCCGGTCACAGGCGCATTACGAAACGTCAACGCCTTAAGTGACAATTTGAACCTGCTGTCGAATCCATCAAGAAATGTTAAGGCGGAAGCGATTGAAAAAGACCCGGCGGGAACTGGCGCAGTAGAAATATTAGGCTCCACTGCCTGTGGCGTCGAATAAGCATCGAGATTCAATTTATCAACCTGTAAATCCGCGATGATCAAAGGCCGTGTCCGCAGTTCAACGCCAATCGAGCCTTTCACCGCCGTGGAATCCGCCCGCATAGCGATCTCATTGATAAGCAGCATTTCAGTTGTCAGATCAAGCTGGCCATCCGCCTGCATCCGGGTGAGCCGCCCTTCTGGAAGTGCGCTCAGTTCAGCACCTGCCCGCGCCGCCCCCGTTAAGTCTGTCATCCATGCAAGCAAGGCGCGAAAATTTTCCGAATTCGCATCTCCGGCGCCGGTAAAGTGCGGTTTGCCGGCATCGGTGCGCAACTCGCCTTTGATGCGAACAGCACTGGTTCCCGGGAAAAGCGCGCTTAACTCCCGCACAGATGCGACGCCGTTTGCAACATCAAGCGAAAGTTTTACATCGCGGACCATGCCACTGCCCGCTTTGACAGCGCCCGCATTCAGGCGCACCGCGCCGCTTAACGTATATGGAATATCGAATTCAATTTCCGCAAGCGTGAAGGATGCGGCTGCGCCAAGCAACGGATTTAAGTCAAAGCTTGTAGAAGAAAGCTCAACATCGAAATCCATTGCCATCTTGCCCGCAATTTTTGCGGCGCCAGAAATCGCGCCACCCTCCATCTCAAGCCGGGCATCCCGCATTTGCAAAAAATCGGAAGCCGCCAGAAGATTACTTTCAAAAACGAATGGTTTAGCTAAACCTGCGGGCAGCGTGGCGGTACGCGACAACATGCGCCCGGCGGCGGCGGCGGCTTGCGCCATATCCACCCCATGCAAACGCACCACCCCATTGAACTTTGGATTTGTTTCCCGCTCTGCAACATTGCCGTGAAAATCCAGCCGCATCGCTTCGACGCCAGAATCCGACATAGCCCGCGCGGAAAGCATCAACGGCACAACGGCGGCGGGCGCGATCTCGCCCAGTTCCCCTTCAAATGCAAGCGGCACGCCGTGCACGCTCAAAGCGCCCAACATCTTGAATGGACCTTGCAAGGAATGCGCGGTCAGTTGCGCGTCTATTTTATCAAGCCTCACATCTATCCCGGAACCGGCATTGCGATAACTGATCATCGCATTCCTGATAATCACATTATCAAGACGGATAGCAGGAGCGCTTGCCTCTGTCATGTCAAGCGTCCAGTTGTCAAGCCCGCCTTGCATAACTTCCAGGGACAAAACCGGGTCGATCAGCCGGAAGGTGGTGACTTGAATCTCGCCAGAAAGCAGCGCTATCAGGCTAATGTGCGCCTCCAACCGCGCAACGCTGAGCAAATCCGGCGCCACCCCCCCTGACACATTCGCCACGTGTAACCCGCTCACAGATAAAACCGGGCGCGGCAATACTGAAAAGCCAATGTTTCCCGGAATGCTGACGGCTCGTCCAGCCGCAAGGGAGGCCTGCCGCTCAATCGGGCCTTTGAAGCGGTTCCAATCGATAAAACCCGGCCCGATCAAAATAAGCGAAAACAGGACAACAGCCGCCCATCCAAGCGCTACCGCCGTCTTGCGAAAACGGGAAGGCGGCTTGTATCCCTTAAGTGAGCGGCGCATACGGTGACTTTATCGTGTATCCATGCCGAATCATGGCGACATCACTATAATTAGCGTATTATGCAAGCACAGCCCACATCTGCACCCACACCGAAGCCGCCATGCCCGAAATCGTTAATCTCAACAAGAACCGCAAACAGCGCCAACGCAACGCCAAGGGCAAAACAGCCGAGCGCAACCGCATACTCTTTGGGATGAACAGGCAAACGCGCAGCAACGCGCTACAAGCCCAAAAAACATTGGCCAGGCATTTAGATGGAAAACGGCTGGAAGACGAACCAAAATGACCCAAACCGGGCCACTTAACGGCGTCACAGTCATTGACCTGACACGGGTTCTCGCCGGGCCATATTGCACCATGGTGCTGCTGGATTTGGGGGCTATGGTTATCAAGGTTGAGAACCCAGAGGGTGGCGATGACGCCCGCGCCTTTGGGCCTTTCCTAAAAGATCAGTCCGCCTATTTCATGTCGATCAATCGCGGCAAGCAATCTATCGCACTTGACTTGAAATTGTCCCCGGATCGCGAAATATTCGAGCGCCTGCTTGAAAACGCTGACATGGTCGTTGAAAATTTCCGCGCCGGGACCATGGAAAAGCTGGGATATGGCTGGGAGAGCCTGCATGCGCGCTACCCACACCTGATCTATGCTGCGGCCAGCGGTTTTGGGCATACTGGCCCTTATGCGCCGCGTCCCGCCTATGACATGGTGGTGCAGGGCATGGGCGGCATCATGAGCCTGACCGGGCATTCCGGCGGCCCGCCTACCCGCGTTGGCAGCTCCATTGGCGACATCACGGCAGGCTTGTTCACCGCCATCGGCGCCTGCGCCGCGCTGCACCATCGCGCTAAGACGGGCGAGGGAATCAAGATCGACGTTTCCATGCTCGATTGCCAGGTGGCGATCCTGGAAAATGCAGTCGTGCGCTATTTCGCCACCGGTGAAATTCCAGGGCCGCTGGGCGCCAGGCATCCGACGATCACGCCATTTGAGGCCTATGCCGCCAAGGATGGGCATGTGATCATTGCCGCCGGCAACGATAAGTTATTTCATCAGGCTGCGGACACTCTGGGCCTGCCGGAACTGAAGGATGATCCGCGTTACCTTAACGGCCCCTTGCGTAACCAGAATGTGGAAGCGCTTAAGGCGTGTTTCGAGACCGCGCTCGGCGCCCGGCCAGTGGCCTATTGGCTGGACGCGCTGCACGCAAGCGGCGTTCCATGCGGCCCGATCAACAATGTAGCGCAAATTCTGGCCGACCCGCAAATCATCGCCCGCAATATGGTGGTGGCCATTGAGGAGGGGAAGACGGGCGCTCTGCATATCGCGGGAAATCCTATTAAAATGTCCGCGTTTCCCGATCCCGCTACACGCAGGCCCGCGCCGGAACTTGACGGTGACCGTGCGCAGATATTGCAGTATCTTGCCGGGCGTCATCCTGAGCTAAGTATCGAGCGGCGCAAAGCGGCGGATCGCACGTGGATTTCGCAATTCATTACTGAACAGAATGGCTCAACCGTGTTTTTCAGCATTGGTAAGCAACATGATGTATGTGAACTGCCGGGATTTATCGCACGAGAGCACAATGAATTGGCGGGGACGCCTATAGGGCTGCTCACCTATGATATTGCTGGCGATCACTGCGAAATGGTTTCACTGGATAGCCTGCAGGAAAATCGCGGCGCCGGTGCGGCGCTGCTTGACGCCCTGACCGGGCTGGCGCGTTCCGAGGGCTGCAAACGGTTATGGACACTGACCGGCAATGACGATCTGCACGCATTGGGATTTTTGCAACGGCGGGGGTTTTGCCTGAAAGCCCTGCATCCGCACACGACGCGCACAGCACAGCAAACCGGAAAAAATAATATCCCGCTGCGCGGCATGATCGAGCTGGAGTTGACCCTCTGATCATCCGTCTACTTTTTAGTTTTATATTCCTGCTGCCGGTTGACGTGCGGGCCGCCGGCACCTGGCCGGACAATCAATTTTCCCGTATCCGCTTGCTAAGCGCGGTACAATCCGCTGGAAACGGGGAGCCCATTTTGCTTGGCGTCGCGATTGACGCCCGCCCGCACTGGAAAACCTACTGGAGGTCCGCGGGCGAGGCAGGTCTGCCGCCGGTATTTACCTGGCGGATCATTGAGAATAGCAGCATGCCCGAAGTGCTCTGGCCCGCGCCCGAACGCTTTACCGTGCAAGGAATCGAATCGTATGGCTACACAGAGCAGATAATCTTTCCAGTCCGCATTCAACCCATCGACGCTTCAAGGCCAGTGCGCCTGAGCTTGCACATCGAATATGCCGTCTGCCAGGATATTTGCATACCGGAGCAGGCGGATTTAGAGATCGCTCTAGCGCCGGGACCAGGCACGCCAACCCCGGACGCCCATCAAATAAGCCTGGCGCTGGCGAAAGTCCCCGTGCAGCAGGGCGCGGCGGCCCTGCCCCGGATCGATACGGCGCAGGTAATCGGAAAAGGACGCAAGGCAACCAGCCTGCTGGTCACTGCGCACTCCGAGCCGCCATTTTCACGACCGGACCTGTTTATTGACGCCGTAGGGAGTAATTTCCTGTTCTCGGCCCCTGATATCTCCTTTAACTCCGCTCGAACAGAAGCCGTATTTACGGTGCGGATACACCCCCTTGATCCCAAACAGAAACTAGCCGGCGCCGCGCTAACCCTTACCCTTGTGGACGGCAGCAGGGCGGTGGAGCATCGTGTCGTGGTGCAAGAGTAGCATTCCTTTGCCACAGGCCCCTGATCGGGGTTAAACTTGCGAAACGTTCCTATCAACAGGGAGAACAAAGAAAATGACGATAAAAGTTGGAGACAAAATACCCGACGCCACCTTGATGCGGATGACGGAAAAAGGCCCAGCGCCGATCACCACAGCGGATTTATTCGGCGGCAAGAAAGTGGTGTTGTTCGCGGTCCCGGGAGCGTTCACCCCGACCTGCTCTAACCAGCACCTGCCGGGCTTTGTCGAAAAAGCAAGTGAAATCAAAGCCAAAGGCGTTGACACCATCGCCTGCCTGTCGGTGAATGACGCATTCGTCATGGGCGCCTGGGGCAAGGACCGTAATGTCGGTGACAAGGTCCTGATGCTCGCCGATGGCGCCGCCACTTTTAGCAAGGCGCTGGGCCTTGAACTTGATCTGACCAAGATGGGCCTGGGGGTCCGTTCGCGGCGCTATTCCATTCTGGTGGATAACGGCGTCGTAAAGCAACTCAACATCGAGGAAGCCCCGGCCGGCGCCGTGCAAAGTGGCGCCGAAACCATGCTAAAACAGCTTTAAGCTGTACCGTTTCCTCCTCCTAAAAGGAGGAGAAAACCATTCCCGTTTATCTGAACTGGGCCATGCCCTGATTTGCCAGGGCGTCGGCGCGTTCGTTTTCGGTATGGCCTGCGTGGCCCTTCACCCAATGCCAAATCACTTGCTGGCGCTCGATTTGCGCCTCCAACTCCTGCCATAGATCCTGATTCTTCACGGGCTTTTTATTCGCGGTGCGCCATCCATTGCGCTTCCAGCCGTGAATCCACTTGGTGATTCCATCCCGCAGATACGTAGAATCCGTATGCAGGTGAATGTTACAGGGGCGCTTTAACGCCTTCAAGGCCTCTATCGCTGCGGTCATCTCCATCCGGTTGTTGGTGGTGTCGGCAGCACCGCCGCATAGTTCTTTTTCAACCCCTTCATGCAGCAGCAAGGCGCCCCATCCGCCCGGCCCCGGATTGCCGGAGCAGGCGCCATCGGTGTAAATATCCACCCGGTCACGATGCGCAGCGTTCACGTATCTATTCCATAAGCGCCAGGACCAGCAATATCCTGGTGGAACCGCAATTTGCGCAGATACTCAAGCGGGTCTTTAGGTTTGACGAGCGCGCCCTCAACCGGAAACAGCCAGTCATGCAGGCGGGTGAGCAAAAACCGCATTGCCGCGCCGCGCGCCAGTAATGGCAACATCATGCGCTCCCTTGGGGACAAAGGGCGCACTGCGGCGTAACCGGCCAATAGACTACGCGCCTTGGTAATATTGAACGCGCCATCCGGCTCAAAACACCAAGCGTTAAGACAGATCGCCACGTCATAGGCAAACGCATCGTTACACGCGAAATAAAAATCAAACACACCGCTTAATGCGTCATGCAGGAAAAATACATTGTCAGGAAACAGATCCGCGTGAATCACCCCTTGTGGCAAATCACTGGGCCAGCGGCTTTCCAGCACGATCAATTCGGCGTCCAGCTCAGCGCCCAGTCCCTGTGCAATTTCCCCGGCGCGCGATGCGCACTTTGAAAACAGCGCCCGCCAATGCGCCACAGACAGGGCATTGGCGCGGCGCAACGTGAAATCTTCACCGGCTTGATGCATGCGGGCCATCGTTTGGCCAAGCATGGCGCAATGTTGCGGACGCGGACGGCGCACAGACACCCCATTCAGAAATGTCACCATTGCAGCAGGCCGGCCAGCCAATGTACGCAACGGGCGACCATCGCGCCCCAGCACAGGCGTGGGGCATGAAATGCCGTGCGCCGACAAATGCACCATCAGTCCCAGAAAAAATGGCAACTCTTCCTGCGCCACCCGCTTTTCATACAGCGTCAGAAAATAGGTGCCATCACCGCCATCCGTACGCAGCAGGTAATTGCTGTTCTCAACTCCCTCGGCAATACCCTTGCAGGAAACAACCTCGCCGATTTCATACTCGGCGATGAACGCTTCAAGCTCCTCGTCGCTGACCTCAGTATATACGGCCATCAGTGATCACATGCTGCTCTAATGCTCTGGGCAAATTGAATACCACATCTTCGCGTGTGACGGCGACTTCTTCGATGCTGGTGCTAAACCGGGTTGCAAACACGTCAAGCACGTCATGCACAAGCTGCTCTGGTGCAGAGGCGCCCGCAGTAATCCCAAGCGTGCGGATACCGGCATACTGGTCAAGGTCAATCTCACCCGCATTCTGCACCAAACGCGCCCGCGCGACCCCCGCGCGCTCCGCTACTTCAACCAGCCGCAGGGAATTTGAGGAGTTTGGCGCGCCTAGCACCAGCAGTACGTCGCATTTGGGAGCGATCGCCTTAACCGCCGCCTGACGGTTGCTGGTCGCATAGCAAATATCCTCGCGGCGTGGAGCAGCAATGCCGGGAAAGCGTTGCCGCAACAGGGCAACGATCTCAGCGGTGTCATCAACTGAAAGCGTGGTCTGAGTAATATACGCAAGTCGCAACGGGTCGTGCGGGCTAAATGTTTGCGCATCCTTAAGCGTTTCAATCAACTGCACCGCATCCGGCGGCAATTGCCCCATTGTGCCCACCACTTCTGGATGTCCCGCATGACCAATCAACAGTATCTGCAAACCCGCTGCATGATGGCGCTGCGCCTCTGCGTGCACTTTGGAAACCAGGGGGCAGGTTGCATCGAGATAAAACAGCCCGAGCGCCTGGGCGCTTGCCGGGATCGACCTGGGAACCCCATGGGCAGAGAAAATTACCGGCCTACCCGCCACAACCTGATCCAACTCATCAACAAAAATGGCGCCGCGCGCTTCCAGGCCTTGCACCACATGCCGGTTGTGAACAATCTCATGGCGCACAAAAACTGGGGGGCCGAACTTGTCCAGCGCCTTTTCGACAATCTGAATCGCCCGGTCAACGCCCGCACAAAACCCACGAGGCGCGGCTAAATAGACCTTAAGGGTTGGTTTGCTGGAAATATCTCCGGTAATGTCCAATGTCTTGCTCATTTCCTAATCCCCGTCAGATAGGCCTAAAATCCCAACCTTCAGCTCAATCTTCGATGAGAGTCCATCTTGTTCCACAGGCGAGCCTCCAGTACAGTGGCTGGCGGGACGGGTGCGCACAGCGTTACCTAACTCAAGCTCGCATTTCCGGCAAAGACAAAAGTCAGCCGCAGCACAATAACAAGGGGAATCTCATGACCGAACCTGTCATTGCTGGTAAGCAACCAATCGCCGTTGAAGTTGTGGAGGGGAAGAACTATTTCTGGTGCGCCTGCGGGAAATCGGCCGCTCAGCCATTTTGCGACGGCAGCCACAAAGGCACGGCGTTTACTCCTATGGCCTACAAGGCTGATAAGTCGCGCAAAGTGTTTTTCTGCGCTTGCAAGCAGACAAGCAAAGCGCCAATGTGCGACGGATCGCATAACAAGCTCTAAACGCCACTCACTTTCCTTAGCAACAAACTGACGGCAGATTCACTCTATGCATTTTAGCTGTCGATTGGCGGCGCTTTTCGCCGTGGTTTTGGTGCTGGGCGCTTGTGGAACCAAAAAAAAACTGGCCGAGTTGCCCCCCACCTGCCCAGTTATGGGGATTCTGTCGGATGCCTCGCAAATCCGCATTTACCGGGAGGGCGGCGGACGTGAACAGGCGGATGTCGCGTATGAGCTTGAATTCATGCGCGCCAATCTGATCAAATGCGAGATGGACGAGGGAAAGCTGTTTTCCTCGATCCGCTTTGAGGCTGTGGCTCGTAGCGGCCCTGCGGCGCCATCGCGGAAAATGCAGTTTCCATATTTTGTTTCTATTTTGGCGCCTGACGGAAAACTGGTTGTAAAGGTTCCATTCCAGCACAATGTGAAATTCAAATCAGGCAGTAATGTGACGCGCTTTAGCAAGGAACTGGAACGTATTTATCTTATTCCGCCAAAAGGCAAAGATGGGCTTGGGTTTGAGATACTAATCGGCTTCCAACTCACCCGCGAGCAGCTAGAAATTAATCGCAAACTGCAAAAATCAAATTCTGATCCCGGCCTGCTCCGCTGAAAACAAGTATCCCTGACGCCATGTCTGAACGCTGCAATCCGGGCCGCCATCTGGCGCCATATCCAACCCGCCGCGCCCTGCTTAGCGCCACGGCGTTGCTGCCGCTTGCCGCATGTGGAGATCAGCCAATTTTCAATTCCATGTTTGATGTCAGCCGTTATCTTACTGGCGGCTTGAAGGGCCAACCGCTCACACGGAAATTCGTGTCTGATCTCCCTTACGCCACCATGCGCGCCCAGATTGGCCGTGGGCCGGCGATTCTGATTGTATTGGCTGAAGTGCGGGGCAGCGATTACGTTTGGGTAACCGGTGACAATATCGTCATCGTTACCCGCGCTGGCCGGGCGATGACCGTGACGGGAATCGACAAAGCGGTTTCAGAGACCGTGCTTCTTGGAGCCGACCCGCTGGCATTGGGGGCGCACCGCATCATTGACGCCGCTGCAAGCCAACGCATTATGAATATGGGAACCACGGATAAAACTAGTTACACCATTGATTCTGTATTTGAACCGCTTACGCAGGAGACTATCTCCATCCTTGAGTTGAATTTTAACACGATCAAACTGCGCGAACGAAATGAGGCGCGTCATCAAAACTGGTTATTCGAAAATACTTATTGGGTTGATCAGCAGAGTGGCCTGCCCTGGAAATCGCGTCAGTATATTTCGCGCGATTTTGCGCCGATTACGCTGGAAATGCTAAAACCGCCAGCCGTATGAATATCAGGGATCGGCCCGCAGCAATACGCGCTGCAACAAAACCAAAACATCCTCTCTGCCCATCACTTGGTTCGTCACTAGCTGCAATTGCTGTTTAATACTGGTCACATTTGCAGGTTCGCGCAAATTCTGAAAGGTATTGGACCATTTTGCAAGCGCGCTTGAATAATCGGCGTTAAGGCGTGGCAACAGAGCCCCCGCCTGGTCCATCGCATCCTGCTTTTCGATGTCAAGCACAAGCTTGACCGCCAGCATGCCACGCACACGATTCTGCTTGACGACTAAAACATTTAGGTCTGGGACGGGAAAAAAGCCTGGCGCAACGGGGCCTTCTTTTGCCGCTTCGCCCTCGGATTCAGGCGCTTCCGCCGCCTCATTGGCGCAAGCCGGGCCACCGGCGCCCACAAGCATGAGCAGCGCGGCTGACGCCATGAATATGCGCGCATATGCCCGCCAATATTTTGACATTAAGAGTTCCCCATCCAATGATTTTACGGCCACAATGGTCAGTGAACTTAAATTAATCGTTACCGCAATGTTGCTTGATCGTCGGCGGGTAAATAATATACACCCAAAATATAGAGCAGCCCGCGATTAAGTGGCGTCACTTCGTGACCCCACTTAATCGCGGAAAGCTGCTCTAGTATCCAGGTGACAGATAATTTGAATGCGCAACACGCCGCCACCTGACGATTTACCGAAATGGCTGTGGCTTATCCTTGCGCCAGCCATTTTACCGGCCGTCATTCTGGCAAACTATATAAATCCGCTCTTCTTTAGCGTCTGGATCGAAGGGGAGCGCGGCCTGATCGAAATGGCGACGCCGGCGCTGTTATTAGGCGCTGTTACCGCCGGCATTTTAATCGCTCGCCGCCCGGCGCTTTTGCCCGCGAAATGGATGGCGGTCTGGTTCCTGTTGTTCGCGCTCGGGTCGTTTTATTTTGCAGGTGAGGAAATAAGCTGGGGACAGCATTTTTTTGGCTGGCAAACCCCGGAAACCCTTAGGGCGTTGAACGACCAAGGTGAGACAAATCTGCATAATATAAGCAGTTGGCTGGACCAAAAACCGCGTCTGATGGTCGTGCTTTGGGCAACGGTTGGCGGCATTGGCGCGCCCCTGCTGGCGGCGCTTGGCCTGCTTAAAACAGGCGCCCCACAGGATTGGCGCTATTGGATATTACCCAGGCGGGAGTGCATTATCCCAGGCCTGATGGTCGCCCTGGTGCGCGTTCCCGAGGATGTCGCCTTTTCAATTGGACGCCTCATTCCGCATCCATTCGATGTCAGGGCCAGCGAGGCGCAAGAGATGTATCTCGCGATGTTCTTGTGTTTCTATGTGGTTTCGGCCTACCGGCGGGTTGCCTCCAGCACCCAATAAGACCGGGTTGGTGACGCATGAACTTGCCCAACTTACTGGGCGATCCCATATTTCACCCATGAACCCGATTATGAACATTGCTGTCACTGGCATGCGCACCGCCCAAACCCGGATAGCGGTTCACACTGAGAATATTGTTAATATTACGACGCCGGACTATGCTCGCTTGAGAGCCAACCAGATTTCTACCACGGCAGGTCCCTTAGTGCGGGTGCAACGTGATGAAAAACCACGCCCGGGGGACCAGCAATATCCTGGCGCCGGCCTGGCGGAAGAGCTTGTAGGGCTGATACGCGGCAAGCAGGAGTTTAAGGCTTCTGCGACCGTTATCCGCACCGCCAATGAGATGCACGGCGCTTTATTGGATATCCTGGCGTAAAGCCACCTCACCCTGGACTAATTCCTATTTACCTTGCTCCTTATTCGTCCCATCATGGGCGAATAAACATATTGCTATAACAAGGACAGGGAGAGGGAAAGCATGTCGATCCAGGCGCATACCACGCCGGGCGCGTTAGAGGGCGTCCGGGTGGTCGACTTTACCGGGGTGATCGCAGGACCATACGCCACGCGGCTGATGGCTGATCTCGGAGCGGAAGTAATCAAAATTGAACCCCCGGTTGGTGATCTGCTGCGCCAGACCTTGCCACGCCGCAAGGGCCGCAGCACTTATTTCGGACAACTGAACGCCGGCAAGAAAAGCATCTGCCTGAATCTAAAAGACAAGCGCGCAATTGATCTAGTGTTGAAACTTGCGGAAAAAAGCGATGTCGCAGTGCAAAATTTCCGCCCCGGCGTGATGCGTGAATTTGGGCTTGGCTACAAGGATCTAAAAGCGGTCAACCCGAAAATCATCTACTGCAACATGTCGGGCTTTGGACAGGAAGGTCCCGCTTCTGACTGGGCGGCGTTCGCGCCAATCATACACGCCACTTCCGGCCTCGATCTATCCATGATGGCGTGGCAGGAGGACAACAAAACGCCGTTGAACGGCTCTGTCCCATTTGCCGACTATATGACGGGCGTGCATGGCAACGCCGCGATCCTCGCAGCGCTGTTCCGCCGCGAACGCACCGGGCGCGGCGAGGAAATAGACATCGCCATGACCGAGGTGATGTACAACGCGCTGACCAACGAGATCCAGGAAGCAAAAATGAAAATGCAGGGAGCGCGATTGAAATATCGCGCGATTAAAGCGAAAGAGGGGTTTTTCGTCGTCAATCCGCTATCGCCGAGCAACTTTGCCGACCTGTGTAAATCCTGCGGACATCCGGAATGGCAGACAAAATACCCGCTTCAAGTGCCGGAGCGCTTGAAGAACTGGGAAAATCTTCTGAACGAAGTTGAGGCGTGGGCATCCGAGCTTACCGCCGCCCAGGCTGAACAGATCATTGGCGCGGGCGGCTGCCCGGTTGGGCGATTGCGCCGCGTGGAGGAAGCCCTGGCGGAACCCCAGGCACAGTTCCGCATATCCTCACTGGAGGTTGAAGACGGCAATGGCCCCTTCACGGTTGCGAATACGCCGCTGCGAATGTGCGATTCGGAATCGCGCATCCGGGAGCATGTGCCGTTCCTGGGCGAGCATAATGCGCAGATATTGGAGAACCTTCTTGGCGTAACGCCTCGGGATTTTGCGGCGCTTGTGGAATCCGGCGTTGTGCAAAAAGAAAAAACGGTGGCGTAAGATGGGAATAAATTTCGATGAGTAAAGTTGTGAAAATGACCGCGCCTGGCGCGTTGAGCGGCATCCGCGTACTTGACTTCAGCGGCGCCGTCGCCGGCCCCTTTGGGGCGCGGCTACTTGCGGATCTGGGCGCCGAAGTTGTGAAAGTCGAGGCGCCGAACGGTGATCTATTGCGCGGCATGACGCCCCGCCGGAAAGGCCGCAGCACGTATTTCGGGCAGATCAATTGCGGCAAGAAAAGCCTCTGTCTCGATCTTAAAGACAAGCGCGCGCTTGATCTCGTGCTGAAACTCGCCGAAAAGACTGACGTTGTGCTGCAAAATTTCCGCCCCGGCGTGATGAAGCGCCTGAAGCTCGGCTATACCGATCTGCGCAAAATCAATCCTGATATTATTTATTGCAGCATCTCGGGCTACGGCCAGGAGGGGCCGGCGGCCCACTGGGCGGCCTATGCGCCGATCGTGCATGCCTCAAGCGGCTTTGAGCATGCGATCCTCTCGTACAACAAGAATCTTGACCGCCCGCTTAATGGCTCTAACGCCACGGCCGATTATCTTGCCGCCACATTCGCCATGGGGGCGATCAGCGCAGCGCTGCTCAAGCGCGAACGCACCGGCAAGGGCGAGGAAATCGACATTTCAATGACCGAGGCGATGCAAAACCTGCTGGCCTATGAAATCCAGGAATTGCAATTCAAGGCCGAGAGGGCCCGCCCGGATTATCGGCCCATTCGCGCCAAGGATGGCTTCATCCTGGTCCTGCCACTGTCGGCGAATAATTTCCGCGATCTCGCCAATGCCTGCGGACACCCGGAATGGCTGCAAAAATTTCCGCTTTCCGGCGCTGAGCGGATGAAAAATTTCGCATTAGTGCTGAGCGCGGTCGAAGAATGGGCGGCGACGCGCACCGCCGAGGAAGCCGAAGATATTATCCGCGAAGGCGGCTGCCCGTGCGCGCGCTACACTGATGTCTGGTCGGCGATGCATGGGCCGCAGGCCGATTTCCGCGAAAGCGCGGTGGAGGTGGAGGATGGCTCTGGCCCATTCATGATTCCCGCCAGCCCGCTGCGGTTAAATCAGTCGCATTCGCGGCCTGGCCGCTATGTCGCCGATCTGGGCGAGCATAATGCGGAAGTGCTGCAAAGCTGGCTCGGCCTAAGTCCGGCGGACACCAGCCGCCTGGCGGAATCGGGAGTGCTATTTACGGCCTAATAATCTTGCCTATTTGAAAAGGAGAGCAACATGACAAAACCATCAGCTAAGGACGGCGCGCTTGCCGGTGTTCGGGTGCTTGATTTCACATCATACATTGCCGGGCCTTACGCCACGCGCCTGATGGCGGACCTGGGTGCCGAGATTATCAAGCTTGAGCCGCCCGGTGGGGATTTAGTGCGCACAACCGTGCCGCGCCGCAAAGGCAAGGGCGCGGCCTATGCGCAATTGAATGCGGGCAAGAAGAGCATCTCACTTGATATGACCAAGCCCGAGGGCGTCGATCTGGTGTTCCGACTGCTGGATAAATGCGACGTGGTTTTTGAAAATAACCGCCCCGGCGTGATGAAAAAATACGGCCTTGATTACGACGCCATGAAGGCGCGCAAGCCAGACATCATTTACGCCTCGGTGTGCGGCTTCGGCCAAGAAGGGCCGGCCGCTGAATTATCCGCCTATGCCCCCATCATCCATGCGGCGAGCGGCTGGGAACTCGCCAAAATGGCGATTGAACCGGCGCTAAAAAAACCCCTGCGCGCCAATGATGCGACGGCGGATTATATGAGCGCGACCCACGCCATGGCGGCGATGACGGCAGCGCTGTTCCGGCGTGAGCGCACTGGTGAAGGCGAGCGTATCGACATTTCCATGCTGGATGTCATGCACAGTGTGCTGGCATTTGAATATCAGGAAGCGCAATTTCCCATGCGTAGCGGCACGCCGGTAAACATCCCGATCAAGGCGAAAGAGGGATTTTTCATGATCGCGCCGGTGACCGCGAAAAATTACACCGATTTACTGAATGCAATCGGCAAACCGGAATGGAAGGAAAGATTTCCACTTAACACGAAAACCCATTTCGAGGCATGGGAAGGGCTGATGGCGGCGATTGAGGATTGGGCGAAGGATTACACCGCCGAGGAGGCCGAGAAAATTATCAGCGCCGGCGGCAGCCCGATTACCCGTTTTCTCACCATGGAAGAATCGATGAACCTTCCGCAGGTCGCCGTGCGCGGATCACAGGTCATTGCCAATGACGGCAGAGGGGATATTAAAATGCCCAACACGCCGTTACGCAGCAAGTATGCGGATAACCGCCTGCGCCCGCTGATCTCGGAATATGGCCAGCATAATCAGGAAATCTTCGGTGGCCTGCTTGGGTTAAGCGAGGCGGAACTAACGGCGCTGCGCGCCGCTAATGTGGTCCTGGGAGCGTAGAGCCTTTCCAGGTCAGGTTGCACCAACCTGACCGGATAAGAAAGGCTCTAAAATAAATGTGTTAGACCATTTCCTGATCGGATTGATTCAATCCGATCAGGAAATGGTCTAAAAGCGCGGCGTTTCACCCGCCAGGTAACGGCGATGATTTGTTCTCTCCCTGACGAGCCAGGTTGGCGTTCCTGTGTGTATGCACGGGGCGACTCCTGAGGATGCTGGTTTGTCACAAAACCCAGATGCCTCATCGTTGCTCTGTGAACAACCTATTGAGATATTGGGTATAGCCAAGCCGGTAATAATAGGCAATAGTTCAGGGAAGAAAATAATAACTGACTGGCCGTTATAAAGGCCAGCGATGGAGGTGTGGCGTGAGCGATATTACAGCACCATCTGCACCCCAGGCGAGCGTGTCGTTTACAGACAATTACCGGCGCTATGTATTGGGCATACTGGTTGTTGTTTATGTTTTCAATTTCATCGACCGGCAAATTCTATCGATCCTGTTACAGCCGATTAAACTGGATCTTGGCCTCTCGGACACACAGCTCGGGCTGCTTTCCGGCGTCGCCTTCGCCATTTTTTATGTGACTTTCGGGATACCCATTGCGCGGCTGGCGGATCGCAGCTCGCGCGTGAACATCATCAGCGCATCCATCACTATCTGGAGTGTAATGACTGCGGTATGCGGACTGGCGCAGAATTTCTGGCAATTGTTGCTGGCGCGGATTGGCGTTGGCATTGGCGAGGCCGGTTGCAGTCCGCCCGCGCATTCGCTGGTCGCGGATTATTTCGCGCCTGAAACACGATCAACCGCATTGGGTATTTATTCGCTTGGCGTTCCGATCGGCGTGATGATCGGATTTCTGGCGGGCGGCTGGATTGAAGAATATTTTGGCTGGCGCACCGCCTTTGTTGTTGTCGGGCTGCCGGGGGTTCTGATGGCGGTGATTGTCAAGCTGACCATAATTGAGCCGCCGCGTGGTCATTCCGAGATCGCACAACATGACACCGCGCATGTAAGCTTGCGTGAGGTGGCGGCGTATCTCTGGGGGATGCGCTCATTTCGCCACGTCGCATTTGCCGCAAGCCTGCATGCATTTGTCGGCTATGGCGTCATTAGCTGGCTGCCGTCATTTCTTGCCCGCTCGCATCATATGGGCGGCGGGGAGATCGGCACCTGGCTTGCCATGCTGGCGGGAATTGTCGGTGGTCTTGGCACCCTTATTGGCGGGTATCTCGGCGATTATTATGGCAAAAAGGACCTGCGCTGGTATGTATGGATTTCGGCGGTCACGCTGATGATCACTGTGCCATTTTCGTTTTTCGCCTTCCAGGCGGAGGGCAAATATTGGGCGCTACTGATTTATGTCGTGCCAGCGTTTTTTGGCGCCTTCTATCACGGGCCAACCTTGGCGATTATTCAGGGATTGGCGCAGGTGCGGATGCGGGCGATCTCGGCAGCCATATATATCTTTATGGTGAATTTGATCGGCCTCGGGCTTGGGCCTTTGGCGGTTGGCATGCTAAGCGATTTTCTGAAACCGGCATTTGGCGTGGAATCATTACGCTACGCGCTGATGGGCGTGTTTTTGGTCAATCTGTGGTCGGGGGTGCACTATCTCTTGGGGGCGAAGACTTTGCGTGACGATTTTGCGTCAAATCCGGATCGCGCAAAATAGCGCGCGACGCTAGAACGTTTATAGGAAAACCCGGACCGGGTTTTCCGGCCAGAAACGCGGCCAGATATAAAATTAGAGCATTTTCAGCCGATTTCAAAACGCTCTGGCTATTATTCAACCGCATTTCTTGGCGCCAACGCGGAGTCACGTGACTCCGTGAAGGCTGAAAATGCTCTAGATAAAATCTGCTCACAAATACTTGCTTTGCAAGTTCGTAGTATTAAATAATTACGCTGGCCAAACCGGAAAAAATCAGCAACAGTCACCAACAACTATTATAATAATTGCCGGTCCGTGATATTTGACTGGCAAGTGCGGGGGCATGTATGAGTAAAGCTGTAAAATCACCGGGGCTGGAAGAGCGCGTAAGTTTTACCAATCGCTATAAGCATTATGTATTAGGCGTATTGGTTGTCGTGTATGTTTTTAATTTTATCGACCGGCAAATCCTGTCGATCCTGCTGGAGCCGATCCGCAAGGATCTCGGTCTTTCCGATACGCAGCTTGGCTTTTTATCGGGCGTCGCGTTTGCGATTTTTTATGCGACCATGGGTATTCCCATTGCGCGGCTGGCGGATCGCAGTTCGCGGGTAAATATCATCTCCTGGTGCCTGGCCGCATGGAGCCTGATGACGGCGGTATGCGGATTGGCGGGGAATTTCTGGCAACTGATGGCGGGCAGGGTTGGCGTCGCCATTGGCGAGGCTGGCGCCAGCCCGTCTTCGCATTCGCTTATTTCTGATTATTTTACCCCCGAGACACGGGCCAGCGCCATGGGCATCTACTCGATGGGCGTTCCCATAGGAACGCTGATCGGCTTGATGGCCGGCGGTTGGCTTGTGCATTTTTTCGACTGGCGCACGGCGTTCATCGTCGTTGGGTTACCGGGGATATTGATGGGGATCATTGTCCGCATGACGGTGAAAGAGCCGCCGCGCGGCAATACAGATGTCGTTCGCAGGCACCAGGAACCTGCCCCGCTAATGGAGGTGGTGAGATATCTATGGGCGCGCCGTTCGTTTCGCCACGTGACGCTTGGCGTCGCGGCTCATGCGTTTGTCAGTTATGGCGTCAATGGCTGGCTGCCGGCGTTTTTTGCCCGTTCCTATCAAATGAGCAGCGGCGAAATCGGCACCTGGCTGTCTTTGCTGATTGGTATTTCTGCGGGCCTTGGCACCTTCATAGGCGGCTTCTGGTCGGACCGCTGGGCCAAGAGCGACCGGCGCTGGTATGTGTGGATTCCCGGCATCACGCTTGCCGCTGGCGTGCCATTTTTCCTTGTTGCTATTATGTCTTACGATAAATATGTGACGCTGATGATGCTCACGCTGCCGCTATTCTTTGGGTATATCTATCTTGGGCCGACATTTGCCGTAATCCAGGGTTTGGCCGAGGTGCGCATGCGCGCCATTGCCTCGGCCATATTGCTGTTCGTCATCAGTTTAATTGGCTTGGGATTGGGGCCGTTTTTGGTCGGTGTGCTCAGCGATTATCTGAAACCGGAATATGGCGAGGAATCCTTGCGCATTTCACTGACGTTCGCATTCCTGTTCAACATTTTGGCGGGCGTACATTATTATTTCGCCGGCCTGACACTGCGTGAGGATCTTGATTCCAACCCGGATCGCATCGCCCCTTGCGCTGCGGAGGCGATTAGGGGCTAGATTCTGTTTTGTCTATGCTGAACCATCTGGTTCAATGAGATCAGAAATGGCTCTAAATAATTAAATAGACCCTAGCGCACAAACAGCGCGGCCAATTCAATCTGCGCCGACCAGCGGAACTGATCAACCGGCGCTACCCATTGCAGCGCAAATCCCCCGTCCGCCAGAATCCGCGCATCTCTGGCAAAGCTTAATGCATCGCATGAAACGCCGATCACCCGCTTCAGTTTCGATTTAGCCGCTGGCGTTGCGGAAATTTGCAGGGCTTGGACCTCTGCGCCCGCTTCAGGCGGATCAAAAATAACCGTTGAATAAGACGCCAGTTCATTGGGCATCAAGGGCCGCTTGAACAGATCGCGCGTGCTAACCGTCACCGGCTTAACGCCCGCCGCATTTGCCGCCGCATGGCGCAGGGCCGCCGCCATCGCCGCATCGCCCTCAACAGCATCGACGGCGCAGTAACGCGCAGCCGGAAACGTAAACGTGCCGCAACCAGCAAACAGCTCCAGCGCCCTTCCGGTTTCCCTGCCGGTTTCATTGCCAAGCGCCTCCATTACCAACGACACAAGCGCCGCCTCGCCCTCTGGGCTGGCCTGCATGAATGCGCCAGGCGGCGGCAAAACCGCAACGCCCGCGAAATTCACCTGCGGGTTGCGCCGCGCCACTACAATCTCGCCGTTCCACGCCAGCCGCGCCAGATCGAGCGCATCGGCCATTTCCGCCAGATGGGTAAGCTGTGACAACGTCAAGGTCGAAGCTCTGTCCATCACCGCGCTGACATCAAGGCCCGTCAGTGTCAGATTGACCACCGTGCGCGCTTGCCCCTTGGCGTGAAGCAGCGGCGCGGCCAGCCGGGCAAGCCCAGGCAGAACGCACAGGATCGCAGGATCGAGCACATGACATTCTTCAAGGGCAATCAGCCGGTGGCTGAGCCGGGCGCGAAATCCCGCCTGAACCACGCCGCCAACCGGCGCCCGCTCCAGCATAAACGCCGCACGGCGGCGCGTGCCAGGCGGGCAGGTTAGGGTTGGCCGCACGTCCGTGCTCAACCCTTGGCGTTTAAGCGCATCGACAATCTGCTGGCGTTTCCAGCGCGCCACAAAATCATCCGACACGTGCTGCAACGCACAGCCGCCGCATTCGCCAAAATGCTTGCAAAGCGGCGTGGCGCGATCCGGGCCAGGGGTCAGAATTTCGAGGATGACGGCCCGCCCGCCCGACGGCTGAAGCAGCAGCGTATCGCCGGGCGACGCAAACGGCACAAACAGCCTCTGGCCATTCACCTCGGCCAGGCCATCGCCCTGTGCGCCAATCGCATGGATGGTCGCGGCTACCGGCTTGAGCGTGGCGTCGCGCCCAGGTTTTTGCGAGCGTTTCTTCAGGCGCGCAGCACGCCGGTAATGCGCGCATCCCTGCCCAATGCGGCAAGCACAGCCGCCACGATATGCGGCGCATCGAGGCCGGCCGCCGCGTACATTTTTTCCGGCGTGTCGTGATCAAGGAAACGGTCTGGCAAACACATCGGCCGCACCTTCAAGCCCCTGTCAAGCAGGCCGCTAATGGCCAGATAATGCAACACCTGCGAGGCGAAGCCGCCAATCGCCCCCTCCTCTAGCGTGATCAGCACCTCATGCTCGCGCGCCAGGCGGGTGATCAGCGCATGATCGAGCGGCTTGGCGAAACGCGCATCGGCCAGTGTGATCGACAGGCCGTGCGCCTCCAGATCCTTCGCCGCCTGCAACGCCTCGTTCATATGCGCGCCAAAGTTCAAGATAGCAACGCCGTTACCTTCGCGAATGATCCGTCCACGGCCTATTTCAAGGGGTATCCCCGCCATGGGAATTTCAGCGCCGGTTCCCTCGCCGCGCGGATAACGAAAAGCGCTTGGCCGGTCATTGACCGCCGCCGCCGTCGCCACCATATGCGCCAGCTCGGCCTCGTCGGCCGCCGCCATAACGACAAAATCCGGCAGGCTGCTAAGATAGCCAATATCAAATGAACCCGCGTGCGTCGGCCCATCGGCGCCGACAAGCCCCGCCCTATCGATGGCGAAACGCACCGGCAAGCGCTGAATGGCCACGTCATGCACCACCTGATCATAGGCGCGTTGCAGAAATGTCGAATAGATCGCCGCAAACGGCTTAAAGCCCTCGGCGGCGAGGCCTGCGGCGAATGTCACCCCATGCTGTTCGGCAATGCCCACATCAAAACACCGCCCGGGAAACGCCCTGGCGAACAGATCAAGGCCGGTGCCAGAAGGCATCGCCGCCGTAATCGCCACGATCTTGTCATCCTTTTGCGCTTCCTTGATCAGGCAATCGGCGAACACGCGGGTGTATTGCGGCGCATTGGGCGCGGATTTTTTTTGCGCGCCGGTAACCACATCGAATTTGTTGACCCCGTGATATTTATCATCAGCCGCCTCGGCCGGCGGATAACCCTTGCCCTTTTGCGTCACTACATGCACCAGGATCGGCCCTTGCGTTGCGTCACGGACATTTTCCAGAACCGGAATCATATGTTCAAGATTGTGCCCGTCAACCGGCCCAACATAATAAAAGCCCAACTCCTCAAACAACGTGCCGCCGGTGGCCATGCCGCGGGTAAATTCTTCCGCCTTGCGCGCAGTCTGCTCCAGCCGCGTGGAAATCTTATGCGCAAGCTGCTTTGCGGTTTGCCGCAAATTCAGATAGCGCCGCCCGGAAAGCCGCCGCGCCAGATAGGCGCTCATCGCGCCAACCGGCGGCGCAATCGACATATCATTATCATTGAGCACGACAATCAAGCGGCTATTGCGCGCGCCGGCGTTATTCATCGCTTCATAAGCCATGCCCGCGCTCATCGCCCCATCGCCGATCACCGCAACCACATTATGCGCGCCGCCGCTCAGATCGCGCGCTACCGCCATGCCGAGCGCGGAAGAAATCGAGGTGGAAGCGTGCGCGGCGCCAAACGTGTCATATTCGCTCTCGGCGCGCTTGGTGAAGCCCGACAGCCCGCCGCCTTGCCGCAAGGTGCGGATTTTTTCACGCCGGCCTGTTAGAATTTTATGCGGATAGGTCTGATGCCCGACATCCCACACCAGACGGTCTACTGGCGTGTTAAAGACGTAATGCAGCGCGACGGTCAACTCAACCACCCCAAGGCCCGCGCCCAAATGTCCGCCGGTCACCGAAACGGCGTCGATGGTTTCAGCGCGCAATTCATCCGCCAGCTGACGCAGTTGCGCGCGGGTTAGCGGCTTCATATCCGCAGGAATATGGACACGGTCAAGTAACGGAGTGCGGCTCATGGATTGGGTCATGCCTTGCTTATTTATATCACACGCGCCGCTCAACCGCGAACCGCGCCGCCTGCCGCAGAAGGTCGGCCTTTTTATCAAATAAATCAAGATGCTTAACAGCTTGATCCGCAAGGAAATTCGCCTGAGACCGGGCTCGCTCCGGGCCAATCAGTGAAACGAAGGTCGATTTTCCCGCAGCAGCGTCCTTGCCAGGCTGCTTTCCAAGCTGTTCCGCCGCACCCTCCAGATCAAGCAGATCATCGGCAATTTGAAACGCCAGCCCAAGATCATGGGCATAGGCATGCAACGCCTGCCGTTGCGGCAGCGATGCGCGGCCCAAAATAGCGCCAGAGGCGCAAGAAAATGAAATCAGCGCGCCGGTTTTCATCTGTTGCAAGCGGGTGAGGGCGCCAATGGTGAGTGTTTGCCCCTCTGACACCAGATCAATCATCTGCCCGCCCGCCATGCCATGTGAGCCAGCAGCCTCAGCCAGGCTGCGCACCAACTCACACCGCACATTTGGATCTTCATGGGTTTCCGGATCGCTGAGAATCTCAAACGCCAGCGTCAATAGCGCATCACCCGCCAGCACGGCGGACGCCTCATCAAACTGTTTATGGGCCGATGGCTTGCCGCGCCGCAGGTCGTCATTGTCCATGCAGGGCAAGTCATCATGCGCTAGCGAATAGCAATGCACGCATTCAACGGCAACGGCCGCGCGCAGCGCGCAGAGATGACTGACGCCAAATAAATCAGCACTTGTAATCACAAGAAATGGGCGCAGCCGTTTGCCGCCGCCAAGCGCTGCGTAACGCATCGCTTCATGCAGCCGCTGCTCCGCGCCCTGCGGTTTCGGCAAAAGCTGATCAAGCTTTTCCTCAATCGAGATTGCGGCGCGTTGCAACGCCTGTTCAAATAACGCCATGTTTCATTCCACCGGCGGCCTTAAATATTAGCGGGCGTTGTAGAGACAGACCCATCAGCGGAAAGCACGATTTTTTCCACCTTGGCCGCCGCATCGCGCAGCTTGGCCTCGCAATGCGCCTTTAGCTGACTGCCGCGTTCATAAATACCAATGGATTCTTCCAGATCGACGCGCCCGCCTTCCAGGCGCGCAACGATGGCTTCCAGTTCCTTCAGCGCCACCTCAAAGCTCATGGCGCGAATATCGTCTGGAATTTTATCATGTTCTTTCTTGACCATCAAATGTCGCCTCCTATTTGCCCATCAGGGCGCGCACATGCGCGGTGGCGCTTAAAGCGAGCGCATGCAAGTCATACCCCCCTTCGAGGGCGGAAACCACCCTGCCCAGACAGTGGGTATCTGCAAGCGCCATAATTTCCCGCGTAACCCAGGCGAAATCCTCCTCATGCAGGGCGAGCGACGCCAGCGGATCATTATAATGCGCATCAAAGCCCGCCGATATCAGGATCAACTCTGGTTGGAACGCATCCAGGGCGGGTAAAATCCGCTCACGCATTGCAGCACGAAAATCCGCGCCATCGGCGCCCGCGGGCAGCGGCGCATTGACGATATTGCCCGCAATCCCGGTTTCGCTTGCAGCCCCCGTGCCAGGATAAAACGGCGCCTGATGGGTTGAGGCGTAAAATAAATCCGCATTGCGCTCAAAAATTTCCTGGGTGCCGTTACCGTGATGAACATCGAAATCAACCACCGCCACCCGCGTAAGCCCCCAGCGGCGCCGCGCCCAGGCCGCCCCGGCCGCGACATTATTAAACAGGCAGAATCCCATGGCCCGATTGCTTTGCGCATGATGGCCAGGCGGGCGAATGGCGCAAAAGGCGTTCATCGCCTCGCCCTGCATCACCATATCCACGGCCCGCACCACGGCGCCCGCCGCATATAACGCCGCATCGCCACTACCCGGCGATATGGGCGTGTCGCCATCGATATAGGCATGGCCGGCTGATGGGATCATCTGCAAAATCCCATCAATAAATGGGCGAGGATGAACGCCCGCCAATTGCTCCAGCGTGGCTTTCGGCGCCCGCACCCGCAGCAGGGATGAAAACGCTTCCGCCTCCAACGCCTTCAGCACCGCGCGCAGCCGGTCTGCGGATTCCGGATGTCCGGGGGGTAATTCATGCCGCAGGCAATCGGGATGGGTTACAAGCGCCGTGCTCATCAACCCGCCGCCGCAAAGCGCTTTAGTTGATAATCCACATTGCCGAATAGCGCGTCAATCATGGTCAGGCGTTTGAAATAATGCCCTATATTCAGTTCATCGGTCATGCCCATGCCGCCATGCAATTGAATGGCTTGCTGGCCGACAAAACGCCCCGCCTTGCCGATCTGCGCCTTGGCGGCGCTTGCCGCCTTGACGCGCTCCCGCTCGCCTTCATCCAGTTTCATGTTGACCATATAGGTCATGGAAATCGATTGTTCGCATTCCATGAACATATCCACCATGCGGTGTTGCAATACCTGAAAATTACTGATCGGCTGGCCGAATTGTTTGCGAGTTTTACAATATTCCACTGTCGCCGCGTTCAGCACCCGCATGCAGCCAACCGCTTCCGCGCACACCGCGGCAATGGCGCGGTCGACCGCCGCCTCGATCACCGGCAACGCAGCTCCCTCATGCCCGATCAGCGCATTGTGGTTAACACTGACATTATCAAAGGTGATTTCCGAGGCGCGTTGAGCATCGATGGTTGGATAATCACGGGTGGAAACGCCCGGCGCATTCTTGTTCACGAGAAAAACCGAAACGCCTGCTTTGTCACGCTGCGCGCCTGAGGTGCGCGCCGTTACCAGGAATTTATCCGCCCACGGAGCAGCGGCCACCACCGCCTTGTGGCCATTAATCACATACCCGCCGCCCGTTTTTTCCGCCCTGGTGACGATATCGGCAAGATTGAAACGGCCCTGCGGTTCCGCATAGGCCATGGCCATGATCAGCTCGCCGCTGGCGATTTTCGGCAAGTGCGCCGCTTTTTGCGCAGCACTTCCGCCCAGATCAAGCAAGCCGCCGCACAGCACCACGGTTTGCAGATACGGCTCAACCACCAGCCCCTTGCCGAACTCTTCCATGATGATCATGGTTTCAATGGCGCCGCCGCCAAAGCCGCCATATTCCTCGGCAAACGGCGCCGCAAGCAGCCCCAGTTCCGCAAACGCACGCCAATTCTCGCGGCTCCAGCCGCTTTCGGAAGCGACAATGGCTTTGCGCGACTCAAAAGAATAACGATCCTGAATAAAACGCTGCACACTGTTACGCAGCAAAATCTGTTCTTCTGAAAATGTAAAGTCCATGACGATTCCTTATTATACGATTGCGCCTATAAGCCTAAAACCGCCTTGGCGATGATATTGCGTTGAATCTCGTTTGACCCGCCATAGATCGAGGTTTTGCGCATGTTAAAATATTCCGGCGCGATACTGGCGCTCTCAAACGGCGCGCCGGGAAAATTTTCCCCATCGAAAATCATGCCGCGCAAATATGGCGCGCCATAAATACCTGCGGCCTCAAGCAGCAGTTCGGTGATGCGCTGCTGCGCCTCCGTGCCTTTAATTTTCAGGACCGAGCTTTCCGGTCCCGGCCCCTTGCCTGAGCTTTCCCCCGCCAAGGTGCGCAACTCGGTAAACTCAAGCGCCAGCAAGTCAACTTCAAGCGCCGCCAGCTTATGCGCAAAATCCGCGTCATCAATCAATGGGCGGGCGCCCTCAAGTTCGCGCTCAGCCAGTTGTTTCAGCCGCGCCACCTGCTGTTTGGCTCGCGCGACACCTGCAATGCCGCTGCGTTCATGGCCAAGCACGACCTTGGCGTAGGTCCAACCGTGATTTTCCTCGCCAATGCGATTGCTGACCGGAACGCGCACATCTTCAAAGAAAACTTCATTCACTTCGCGCGAGCCATCAATCGTGATAATCGGGCGCACGCTGATCCCCGGCGTTTTCAAATCAATCAAAAGAAATGAAATCCCTGATTGCGGTTTGGCTTCCACATCGGTGCGCACAAGACAAAACATCATGTCCGCATGTTGCGCCAGCGTCGTCCAGGTTTTGTGGCCATTGACTAGATAATGATCCCCGTCGCGCACCGCCCTGGTGCGCAGGCTGGCCAGATCGGAACCAGCGCCAGGTTCGGAATAGCCCTGACACCACCAATCAACGCCGTGATAAATGCGTGGCAGGTAAAAATCCTTCTGCGCCTGAGAACCATAGGTCATGATCACCGGCGAAACCATTCTCAAACCAAATGCGATCAGTGGAATCGTGTTGGCGCGCGCCAGTTCATTATTGAAAATATATTTCTGTGCAGGAGTCCAGTTCGTGCCGCCGTATTCCACCGGCCAGGACGGCGCCACCCAGCTTTTTGCCGCTAAAATCTTGTGCCAGGATAAATACTCTTCTTTGCTTAGCTCGCGCTCAATGGGACGGCGGCCACGCAATCGCGCTGGATAATTCTCAGCGATGAAAGCGCGCACTTCGTCCCGGAACGCGATTTCCTCCGGGGTAAATTTGAGGTCCATCGGAGTTTCCCTGATCAGTCTATCCGGCGCGAAAGTGTATGTCCGAAGGCCGTTTTATTCAACCCTGCTGCCAGGCGTTCGCCACCCTGTGAAAGGAAAGTGCTGCTTACACCGGCTGGCTAAATCCGGCTTGTTCAAATGTCGCCATGCCCGAGTGTATGGATGCCGCAGCCCGAACCATGGAAATCGCCAGCGCCGCGCCTGCGCCTTCCCCCAGGCTTATGCCAATATCCAGTAACGGCTTCAGGCCGAGCCGTTCCAGCAGCCGCCCATGTGCCGCTTCCGGCGAGACGTGCGCCGCCAGGCAATGATCCAGCGCGCCTGGGTGCAAACAATGCAGCACCGCCGCAGCAGACCCAACTACAAACCCGTCAAGCAGCACCGGAATGCGCTGTATGCGCGCCGCCAGAATGGCGCCAGCGATGGCTGCAATTTCCCGCCCGCCAACCCGGCGCAACACTTCCAGCGGATCGGACAGATGCGATGCGTGGAAGCTCATCGCCGCGCGCACGGCTTCAAGCTTGAGCGCTACCGCCGCATCTCCCCCGCTTACCCAGTCTTCAGGGCCGCCGCCAAACAGCGCGCAGCACACTGCCGCCGCCACGGTGGAGTTACCCGCCCCTGTCTCGCCGATGCACAGCAAATCCGCGCCGCCAGCCAACGCCTCCATACCAAACGCGATGGTGGCGGCGCAATCCGCCTCGCTCATGGCGGCGGCTTCGCAGATGTCGGGGGTTGGCGCGTCGAGCGCCAGATCGAATACCTTCAAACCCGCACCCGCCAGCAGGCAGAGCTGATTAACCGCCGCGCCTCCTGCGGCAAAACACGCCACCATCTGGTGCGTCAATGAGACCGGATAACTGGACGCGCCGCGCCGCGCCACCCCATGATTGGCGGCAAATATCGCCACTTCTGGCCGCAGCACCGCCGGTGGATGCCGCCCCTGCCAGGCCGCCAGCCATTCGGCGATTTCCTCCAACCGCCCAAGCGATCCGGCGGGCTTGCACAGCAGCAGGTTACGCGCCCGCACGCGATCCAGCGCATTGCTGTCCTGGCCCGGCATATCCCGCAACAGGCCACGAATATCATCAAACGGTAATCCGCTAATCGAAACAGGCATTTTTTGCTTCCATCTTTGCCAATCACCGGCTTATCTCACATGCGTAGCAAGAAAATAGAAGAAATTCATATGGATTCGCATTCGCCCGGCGGAGCGCCACCGCATACCGCACCCGCGTGGCGTGATGATGTGCGCATTGCATTTGCCTGCCTGACCCGCCTGCCGCTGCCACCCCCGGAAAGCATGGGATCAGAAGCCGTCACCAAGGCATTGCGGCTTTCACCGGTGGTTGGCGCATTTGTGGGCGCCCTTGCTGGCAGCATGTATTGGCTTTGGCTGGTGTTTGGCTTATCGCCATTTCTGGCCGGCCTGCTTAGCGTGCTCACTTGCGTTCTGGTCACCGGCGCGATGCATGAGAAAGCCCTATGCGTGATGGCAGAGGTTATTGGTGGTGCGGAACCCAGGCCAGACGGCGCCAGCCAGCTAAACCCATTGAGTGTTCTAGCGCTGCTGTTTTCGCTGTTGCTGCGGGCTGGCGCCATTGCTGAGCTAGGTAATCCAGGAAGGGTGTTCGCCGCGCTGATAGCTGCGGGGGCATTATCATACGCCGCCATGTATGCGGCCTCGGCGCTACGGCCGCACACGACAAAGCAGCCCGAACCGGAACATGCGTTGGCGGCGGCGATAATTGCTTTGCTGATCTGCCTGGTGGCGCTGCCGTTTAATATTGCAATCATGGCTGTGCTTAGCGCAGCCCTCAGCGGCGGGGCCATGGCGCTGATTGCCTCCCGTCAGGGCGCCGCCCCGCCCGGGGTTTTTGGCGGCATTCAGCAAATCTCCGAGATCGGGGTGCTGCTGGCGCTGACCGCCGCGTTAAGCCCGTAAACGCAGCCTAGAGCAGCCCGCGATTAAGTGGAGTAACGAAGTGCCCCCACTTAATCGCGGAAAGCTGCTCTAACACATTAAAATCTAGAGCATTTTCAGCCTTCGCGGAGTCACGTGACTCCGCGAAGGCGCCAAGAAATGCGGGTGAATAAAAGCCAGAGCGTTTTGAAATGGGCTGAAAATGCTCTAGTTTTATATCTGGCCACGTTTCTGGCCGGAAAACCCGGTCCGGGTTTTCCTAAAAACGCTCTAGGGCGTGGTACATGTGATACTGGGCGGCGGTGCGAAACACCGCCAAATCAGCGGGCGGCGCGCGCCCCTCAAGCCCGTGCGCTCCGAACGCCCCCGCTGCAACCGCAAGCAGGACATTCAGCGCGGCAATCAACAGCCAGGTTCGCGGCTTTAGCATCGTGGCGGTTAGTCCGCGCTTTCTGCGGGCGCTTCTGGTTCCAGCGCATGGCGGCGCATCAAACCGATCTGCATGGCGCCAAAGATGATGCTGATGGGTAAGGTCCCAAATAACTTAAAACTAATCCAGAAATCGGTGGAAAAATTACGCCACACAATTTCGTTCAGAATGGCCAATGCAACAAAAAAACAGGCCCAGCGCCAGGTCATAAGCCGCCAGCCCTCATCATTCAGCTCCATCACCGATTGCAGCAATGGTTTTAACAATGATTGACGCAGCGCCAGACCGGTAAAAAGTATTCCCGCAAACAGGGTGTTGACGATGGTCGGCTTCAACTTGATGAACAGATCATTGTTGAGATACAGGGTCAATCCGCCAAACACCAAAACAAACACCGCCGTGATTAGCGGCATTGGTGGAATTTCGCGCGATAAAATCCAGGTGGCTATGAGTGACGCCACAATAGCCACCATGAAGGCGGCGGTCGCCGGAAATATTCCGTATAGGGCGTTGGCCGCGAAAAAAACCGCCAGCGGGCCGAGATCGAGAGATAATTTAGTTAACACATGCATGGCGACAGCATACCTTATGATATGAAAATATCCTAGTTCGCCTGTCACACCATCCGGTGGTTTAGCGTACTGGTTCTGCGGCGCCGGTTAATGCGCGGGCAAATTGCTCCGCATCGAAGGGGCGCAAGTCATCAATGCCCTCGCCAACGCCAATAGCATGCACCGGCAATCCAAATTTGCGCGCTACGGCCACCAGAATGCCGCCGCGCGCCGTGCCATCCAGCTTGGTCATAATCAGGCCGCTGACCTTGGCGACGTCAGTGAATACTTCCACCTGTGAAATGGCGTTTTGCCCGGTAGTGGCGTCCAGCACCAGCAGCACCGCATGCGGCGCTGTTTCGTCGAGCTTCGCCAGCACCCGGTTGATCTTGCGTAATTCCTCCATCAAGCCGGTTTTATTTTGCAGCCGCCCAGCAGTGTCGATCAGCAGCACATCCATGTGTTCTGAACGGGCGCGTGTCAATGCTTCATAAACAAGCCCCGCCGCATCGGCGCCCTGATTGCCTGCGATGACCTTTGCCCCTGCGCGCTCACCCCAGATTTGCAGTTGCTCGATGGCTGCGGCGCGAAACGTATCGCCTGCGGCAAGCATGACTTTGTGGCCTTCTCCAGCCAGCAGATGCGCCAGCTTGCCGATGGTTGTGGTTTTGCCAGTTCCGTTGACGCCTACAACCAGCGCCACGAATGGCTTATTGTCTGTGTCTACAGCAAGCGCCCGCGCTACGGGGCGTAAAATATCCGCAATTCGTTCTGCCAGAAATTCGCGCACCTCTTGCGATGAAATATCTTTATTCAGCCGGTCTCTAGCCAGCGCGCCAGTTATTTCCATCGCCACATCCAGGCCGAGATCGGCCTGGATAAGTAATTCTTCAAGTCCCTCCAGCGTCTCTGCATCGAGTTTCGCCTTGGTGAAAATACCCCCGACGCCATCTGATATGGCCGTTGCGGAACGGCTTAATCCTTGGCGTAGGCGTTTAAACCAGCCCTGCTTTTCCGGTAGCTGTTGGATCAGCTCATTATCTGCTTCAGCTAGAGGCGCATTTTCAGAAGGTGCATCGCCGCCCTTTTTGCGGCCCCAGGGCAAGCGCATCAGTGGGCCGCCATCGAGGCGGTAAGACGCCCGCCGCTAATTCCGGTGAATTCCGCCATTTGCAATTTACCCGCAGTACACGGAGTATCAAGCACTGCTTCGGCATAGCATGGCGTACGCCCGCGCACATCTGTTTCCATTAACAGCTCAACGCGCTTGCCAAGCAGCCGCTGAAAATGCGCCTGATGCATGATTGCGCCAGCAGCGCGCAATTGCGCCGCGCGAAATTTACGAATAGCGCCAGGTACTTGCGGCATCAGCGCCGCCGGTGTTCCGGTGCGTGGAGAATAAGGAAACACATGCACATAGCTCAGGCCGCATTGCTCAATCAGACTCATGCTGTTTTCGAACATCGCATCGGTTTCGGTGGGAAAGCCTGCAATCAGATCCGCGCCAAACACCATGTCCGGGCGCACAGCGCGAATTCGCGCGCACAATTCAATCGCGCCGGCGCGCGAATGCCGCCGCTTCATCCGCTTCAAAATCATATCATCGCCCGACTGCAAGGACAGGTGCAGATGCGGCATCAGCCGGTTTTCGCTTGCTATCGCCTCGAACAACTCCTCATCCAATTCAATCACATCCAGCGAGGAAAGCCGCAACCGCGCCAGATCAGGCGCGAGTTTGAGAATTTGCCGCACCAAATGTCCAAGCGTTGCGCGTCCCGGCAGATCGCCGCCATAAGAGGTAATGTCCACCCCGGTCAGCACTTCTTCGCGGTAGCCATTGGCAACCAGGCGGCGCACCTGTTCCACGACTTCACCTGCGGGGACACTGCGTGAATTGCCGCGTCCATAAGGGATAACGCAGAAGGTGCAGCGGTGGTCGCAACCGTTTTGAATTTGCACAAAGGCGCGCGTCCGCCCCTCAAGACCTTCAATCAAATGCCCAGCCGTTTCACGCACCGACATGATATCGTTGACGCGCACCCGCTCGCTATCGCCAATACCGAAATCGTTGCGCAAAAAACTGGTGGCGTAACTTGCCGCCGTCAGTTTTTCTATATTGCCAAGCACCAGATCCACCTCTGGCATATCCGCAAAACGTTGCGGTTCTATTTGCGCGGCGCAGCCGGTGACTATAATGCGCGCATTCGCGTTATCGCGGCGCGCTTTGCGCACAGCCTGGCGCGCCTGCCGCGTGGCTTCCGCCGTTACCGCGCAGCTATTGATAATGATGGCGTTCTTTAGCCCCGATTCGATCGCCCGGGCGCGCATCACCTCTGCCTCATATTGATTGAGGCGACAGCCGAAATTGATGACTTGCGGGTCGCTCATATGTTCGCCAGAAGTTCTGGCGCCAGCGTGCCGCTAAAACTATGCGTAGCGGGTCCGGTCATATAAAGATGATTGTCGCTCTCGCGCCATTCTATATCAAGCATACCGCCGTCAAGTTCAACCCGCACTTTGCGATCAGCCAGGTTTTTGCCCTTGCGCGCGGCGGCGGCCACCACCGCACACGCCGCCGTGCCACATGCCTGGGTTACTCCCACGCCGCGCTCCCACACCCGCAGGCGGATATCGTTGCGGGCGCGGATTTGCGCAAAGCTCACATTCGTGCGCTGTGGAAACATCAAATGATTTTCGACCATCGGCCCGATCCGCTCGGGATCATGGGCCGACACATGCTCCACAAAGAAAATGCAATGCGGATTGCCGACATTTACAGCGCTTGGAAACGCCAGCACCGGATTGTCGAGCGGGCCGATTTTGATATCGATGCCGCGCGTGTCCATGCGCTCTTCCAGCGGAATGTCCTGCCACTCGAACTTTGGCGCGCCCATGTCAACGGTAATCATGCCAGCATCCACCGCCCAGCAATTTAGCAGCCCGGCATTGGTTTCAATCACCGCGTGGCGCTTGCAGGTTTCTTCCATCATCAACCGGGCAACGCAGCGATTAGCGTTGCCACAGGCGTCAACTTCGCCGCCGTCAGCATTATAGATGCCCATGAACAATCCCGCGCTGGCGCTACGCGGCGCATTCAGGGTGATCAGCATGTCGCCGCCCACCCCCCGCCGCCGGTCTGTTAGCGCCCGGATTAGCTCCGGGCTGAGGCCGAGGGCCTGGGCGCGCAGGTCGATGATTACGAAATCGTTGCCCAGCCCGTGCATTTTGATGAAAGAAACGCCAGTCATAAGGGGGTTATAGGGCCTCAGGCCCCCCTAAATCCAGTATGTTCGGGGTTGGTTTACTAATGATTCTGTATTATATTATGGCGAACCGGCGCCACCGCTTCTTGGACTGGCCCGGCCCAAAATAGGAACACATCCATGAAACGCTTCATTCACTTCGATGAACTGGCGCGCGATAGCCGGTTTATTAGACAAAACAGCGCCGCCAACAATCTGATGTCTCAGTTGCCTGATGATGTGAACACGGTGGTCGATGTGTTTGAGAAGTTCGATCCATTGATCGAAGCGGCGACCCGTGGAACGGCGGCCGAACCGCTCTATGAAGAATATGGCCCGGCCTATCAGCTTGTGGTTCTGAATGAGCCGATCCGTGCGGATGACCCCAAACTAATGGAACGGCTGCGGTTGCGGGTGCATGGGATATTGGTGGGTGAATTACAGGCGCTGGAGGGCGCTGCGCGCTCGTTGTGGGATTTCCCCGAAGCTCCCTGGGAATTCAAAATGAATATGGCCCGCCAAGCGTGGGACGAAGCCCGCCATGTGCAAATTCAGGAGAAGCTGCTGCAACATGTTGGCGGTGAGATTGGCCAATATCCTGAAAGCACGTTCCTGTTCGAAGCGGCCTGCTCGGAAGATCCGGCCATGCGGGTTGCAGGTGTTAATCGCGGCCTGGAAGGACTGGCCTGCGATGTGTTTCGTGACATGATCCGCTACGGTGAAGCCTCGGGCGACGAAACCATGAAACAGGCGATGGATTTCGTGCTGGCCGATGAAATTACCCATGTGCGCTTTGGCAGTGAATGGGTGAAGGAATTCACCAAGGCCGATCCCGAATATCTTAAACGCACTCAGGATTTCCGCCGTGAAGTAGATCGCCGTTTCAGTTTTGGCGGCGCGCGCAGCGCCCGTTCGGATGCGGCTATTCAACTTGCCGTGCAGGATCGTCTGGACGCGGGCTTTACCCAGGCAGAGATCGATGAAATAGCCACTCTGAGCGCAGGCGGCCCGAGCAAGGATACGCTGAATAAGGCCGTTGCTATCCTGAAGGAACGCCATAAGGCCCGCAGGGCGCAGGCCTCCGCCAGCCAGAACGCCGCCGAATAGGGAGAAGCATCATGGCTGAAATACGCATGTATCCTGGTGACAGCCGGGATGAGCGCACGACCTTTGCACCCTATTCCGCATTCGATATTCCCGCCGACCTGCGTCAACTGCATGGCCACTTTGATGTCGAATCGGTAGCGCTGCGGGTGCGTAACTGGCGCTATGCCGAAGAATGGACGATGATGATCTTGGGGGGCTGGGTGGCGACGGTTCCCGAACTGCCGGTCAAAACCGGGCTTGGCAAGATCATTTGGGACGGTGCGGTGGCGGCGGATGAACTGGGCAAGCGCCTGCCGGAATTGCGTTGCGGCACCAAGGTCGGGCAGAAAGGATCCCAGGCCGGCAATCAGGGCTTTGCCAGTTTTATTCAGGAAATTGCCGCACCCGAACAGCCAGACCAGACCATTGAAAAACTGGCTGGCGTGTTTGATGTTCTCAAACCGCATCTTGTAAAAGTCTATGAAAAGTTCAATTCAGAGACCGATCAGATTTGCGACGCGCCAACCATCGAATTGCTGGAAGGCATTATCCGCAAAACCAAAAAACACATTGCCTGGGGTGATACGATCCTGAATGAACTGTGCAAAACCGATGCGGATAAAAAACGGCGCGCGGCGCGGGTTGCGATATTAACGGCTCAGCTTGCCGCCTGTGGCGGCGTCACCGGCGAAGAAGCGACCGTTACCCATTAGAGGGCGATGATTTTAGGTTGAATCGCCCAACCCACAATGTCACCCCGCACTCGTTGCGGGGTCCAGGGTTGCAAATAAAAGCTTATGCTTGTTACTCCTGGACCCCGGAATAAATCCGGGGTGACAGACCGGGGTAGTGGTATGGGCAAACCTAAAATCATACCGCTCTGAGGCTACTCTATCTAAACTTATTCCGCAGTAGTTTGGATGCGCGCCAAATTACCTGCTGATGCGTAAGTTACTAAGTTCGATGGCGATGGTGGTGAAAGCTTCGTCCAGCGCCGCCGCATCGGAAGTGCCAAAGAACATTCCCTCCGTGCTTGCGCAGTCGCGTAACATATCCAGGGTTCCTGGGTCCGTAACCTGGAAAGCGATCGTGTAAAGGCGGATGTTCATTGCTTTAATGTTTTCGCAGACACGCCGGGTTTTTTCGTCCAGTCTCGTTACGGCCGTCGTGGCGCTGGTGGTGCCCAGCCGGGCCCGCGAAAGATAGCCATAAGCAGTGTACGTGGACCTATTATGGGTGCTATTTCCGCTGATGGTGTTCTCACCGTCGGTCATCAAGACCAGGGCCTTGATATTTTTCTCGTCATCGTACGGCTTACCTTCGGTGAAGGGTGCGCCAGGCGAGACCACATGCCAGCCCCAGCTGAGGCCGATAGGAATATGCGTCACGTCCGCAGCCGTCATCGCCAGTATCTGGCTCTCCAGTAACGCCCTGTCATTGGTCAGCGGCGTGATCGGCAGTGTTCCCATACAGCCGCGATGCGGTCCTCTGGTGGTTGAACTCACAGTGCCAGTATATTTACCCGTGGCGCGCTGGCGCACGTCGACAGATCCGGTTACCCCATCGGAAAAATAGCTGTTCGGATAGCTGGGAATACCGCTGCCGTTTGGCTCATCCGGTGCAAACCAGGGGACAAACAAGGTATTCGGGTCGGCCAAGGACGGCTCGGTATCAAGCTCATCCAGCGGTTCCGGCCGGGTTTGAACGCAGCCATTCCAATCCCGGTTGGGCATCGTGGCGTACAACGTCCAAAGATTAGTGCTGGCGTTGAAGTTCTCCCTGTGAATGCTTGACTGGGCAGCCATATCAAGCCATGCCGTGTCGAAACCAGTGCCTACATTGACGCCTGCGGCAAACGGCACCAGCCCCATTTTCAGATTTGCCGGTAACGTCTCTGTACCGAACAGAATGTTGATCAGGGTCTGCGACGCCGTTTTTAGGTTCTCGAGTTTAGTACCCGCCATCGATCCCGTATTGTCCAGTGCAAGAACGATTTCAAGCCCGGTGATCTCGCGGCTGATTTCCGTGCTCGCGTTCACGGTCATTGCTTCATAGCCAAAAATATTCATGATGGTCGTATCCACCTCAGCAGTGGCCGAGAGCGTCACGAACCGCTCAGAAATGCCAACGACAAGTGCGCCAGGAACGCCCAATTCATCTGCGGGATAATTCGCGGCGAAGTACGCATTAGCAATCTCGGTAATCGCTTCGGGCGTCGCATCAATATTCTTGCCCGCCGCCAAGCCCGCAGCGTCAAGCGCAGCGGACAGCCGCGAGCGGACCTGCATGGCGCGGCTAAAATCCACCGCCGCGCCGGTAGCGCCCATGATCGCCATGAGTGTAAGCGCAAAAATAATGGCGACATTGCCTCGCCGGTCGGTGATGAAACTGGCGCCCGATCCACATATTGCTTTATCGGCCATCATGGTTTCCTTTTGTTACATGCTCCGCTAATTTAGCCTGGACGGAGCCGGATGCTGTGCGGACTTCCACTGTAATCCTGCCACTCAAGCGGCCATATGGGAACTATTCCGGGTAAAATCTGTGTTCACAGTCACTGCCTTGATTATTAATTCCGGCGTTACACTGGAAAACGCAGAATTGTTCCTTAATTCATAGAGGCGACGAGCTATTGGAAGTTATATCATTATTTATTGAGGCTTTGTTTACCTTAAAGCCAACATTTATAACTTTATAAGCACATGGCATAATTATCTATCTAAGTATACAGATGATGCTCGCAACATATCCCGCATGCCGGGGTAACGATGGAGGTAGCCGAGATGCCCAGGTGGCCCACAAATCTGCGCGCCGTTTTGCGCCTTGTTATTATGGCAACGGGCATGGCGCGCGCGGCGCGGCGATTTTCTGTGGATACTCGCGGCACTGTGGCGGTTGAGTTCGCACTGGTTGCAACGCCATTTTTTCTGACATTGTTCTCGCTGCTTGAAGTGTCAATGATTTATCTTGGCTCGATCGCGCTGGACAACGGCATGCAGCAAGCGGCGCGCCTGGTTCGCACTGGGCAAACCGCTGATGCGGTCTTATTCCGCGACACACTATGCGCGGAAAGCTTCACGCTATTGAATTGCGGCGCCAATCTTTATGTGGATGTTGATGCTTACCCGTCGTTTGCGGGGCTTGATTTAACACCCCCGGTTGATGAGGATGGCAATCCGCTGCCTGGGGATTTTAACGTGGGAAGCGCCGGCGATGTGGTGCTGGTCCGGGCTTACTACATCTGGCCAGTCTACACGCCGGGGCTGAAGTATATACTCGGCAATATCGGAAGCACCGGGTCACGTTTGTTGATGTCGACGACGGCTTTCCGGAATGAACCGTATGGCGCGCTGGCGGCGCCAGCTCCTTGAACGGGATAGCTGGAATGTGGCGCAGTATTTTTGATCAAATGAAAATCCGGGCGTCTCTGCGCCAGTTTCTACACAACGCTGCCGGGGTGTCGGCGGTCGAATTCGCATTGATTTTGCCGGTGATGCTTACACTTTTATTTGGCTCGGTTGAGATCGCTAATATTCTCATAGCGGACCGCAAAACCGCCAACATCGCCAGTGCGGCGGCGGATCTGGTGGCGCAGGCTATCACGATCAATGACGGGGACATGGCGAATATATTTTTTGCGGCAGATGCGATAATGCAACCATTCAACCCGGCATTTGTTTCAATCGTTATCGCCAGTGTCACCGCAGACGCCGGAGGCGTGACGCGGGTTGCCTGGAGCGATGCGCGCAACGGAACGCCATATGCTCCGGGTACGGCATACACCCTTCCCCTTGGGCTTGTGGGACCCAATCAAAGCGTAATCGTTGCTGAAGTCCGATACGAATATCACTCGGATTTAGGCGAGCTGATCACCGGTGCGGTGATGCTGAATGACAGGTTTTTCCTCGCCCCGCGCCGTTCAATATCGGTTACACGTACGCCTGGCTAGAGCATGTTCCGATCAGATTGAATTGCCGTCGGCGATTCAATCTGATCGGAACATGCTCTAGCCCTATTCGCCGACCTGCAACAGCCGCCCCTCCCGGCGCGCTTCCTTCAGGCAATTCAGAAACCACCAGCTTGCAGCGGAGAAGTAAATGATATTCAGGCCAAATGCGGCGGCGAGCAGATCAAGCCGCAGCACATGATCGATCATCACCGCGCGCATGCCCTCGAACACATAAGATGGCGGCAGCGACCAGGAAATGAACTGCACCCATACCGGCAAACTGGAGACCGGATAATACACCGCGCACAGCGGCGCCAGGCCAAAGATCAGCGCCCAGGCAAGGCTTTCCGCCCCCATCCCCCATCGCAACACCATGCCGGACACCAGTAATCCCATCGACCAGCCAGCCATGATCAAACACACGAAAAACGCTACAAGCATCAGGCCCAAACCATACACGTTGAAGCCAAAGAACCAGATCGCCAGCAAGGTGGACGGGAAAATTCCGAACGCCGTGCGGATAACGCTCATGGTCAGCAGCGCATAAATAAATTCTCGCGGCCGCAGCGGGGTGACCAGCAAATGCCCCAGATTGCGTGACCATATTTCCTCAAAGAACGACAGCGCAAATCCCATCTGGCCGCGAAACATGACGTCCCACAGCATGACAGCCCCCAGCAGCACACCGAACGCCTGCGCAAAAAAACTGCTGTTTTGCGTGAGAAAAGTAGTGATGAAACCCCACATCACCATTTGCAATGTTGGCCAATACCACAGATCAAGCACGCGCGGGATCGAGCCCTGAATGAGATAGCCATATCGCAGAACCATTGCCGCCACCCGGCGCACAGCGCTATCGCGCTGAGCCAGTTTCACATGCCTGCGCTTTGGCTCTTTAATGTCAATGCTCATGTGCAGAAGCCGTCTTGTGTTGCGCCAGGTTCGCGCCCTTGCCAGTGCCGCGCGCGATGTCGAGAAATACTTCTTCCATATTATTGCGGCCATAACGGGAAATAAGTTCACCCGGCGCGCCCTGATCCACAATCCGGCCGGCGCGCATCATCAGCACCGCATCGCACATCCGCTCTACTTCCGCCATATTATGCGAGGCCAGCAGAATAGAAGCGCCGCGCTCTTTGCAATAGGCTTCAAGATAAGACCGCACCCAATCTGCGGTGTCTGGATCGAGCGAAGCCGTTGGCTCATCCAGCAATAAAAGCTCCGGTGCGTTGACCAACGCCTTTGCCAGCGACACGCGGGTTTTTTGCCCTGCGGATAATTGCCCGGTAGGCCGGTCAAGAAATTCCGTCAGATCTAAATCCGCCGCCAGTTCAGCAATGCGGTCCTTAACCCGTTCCAGCCCATACAGGCCTGCATATACTTTCAGATTTTGCATCACGGTCAGCCGGTGCGGCAGGTCCACATACGGGCTTTCAAAATTTATCCGCGGCAGCACACGATGATACTGAGCCGGTAATTCCTCGCCCAGAGCCTGTATGTTTCCCGACGTAGGCTCCACCAGGCCCAGAATCATGGCGATGGTCGTTGTCTTGCCGGCGCCGTTACCGCCTAGCAAGGCCGTAATCGAACCCTCCGCGACATCGAAGTCAATGCCGTCCACAGCCAATACAGCGCCATAACGCTTGGTGAGCCCACGCACGCGTATCGCGACGTTAGCCGGAGCAGTTTCCATGAAATACCCAGGATGGATGATTCAGCCAGCCGACAGCATACGGTCCAAATGCCGTCCCTGGAATAGGGCTATGCCAACTTCGCGCCCAAAATCAATGGCGCTCTGATCGTCGCAGCGGCATAAAATTACCCGGCTGGCGCCTGCCACGCGAATCGCTGCCGCAAACTCCGCCCGGTGCTCGGCCATAACGTCATCAGTAAAGCTTGGATGCCACTGGATTTTATAGAAATCCACACCAAGCTTGTTGCCGTCAATCATTGGGAAGGTCAGGTGGTCGAGTCCATCGAGCGCTACGCCATACTTACGCTCGCGCAAGAAATTCCGGGCGAATATATAGCCCGCCATATCGGAAAGTATATCTGTGCATTGTAATTCACAGATAATACTATGCTTTCGATTATTACGCATCGCAGCGTCAAATTTCAAGAACTCAACGGATAACAAAGTGCTAACATTGAGATTAATGGTGATTGGAGTCGCAAAACCCTGAGTCAAACTGGGAAGCGCCGTTAGCATCCGGTAATCCAGGTATTTGCTGAGATGCTGAAACAGCCAGCGGTCGCTTGCGCAATTGACTCCGGGGAGAAATTTTTTCTGCAATGCCTGGATCGAGACAAAAAATTCGGACATCACTGGTAGTGGCTTACTCTTTTCCGGCAAGGCGCAGATCATCTGGTGTTGAATCATTGGAATCAGGTCGGCGGTGCGAATTGCAGCTTCGAAACGGTCCAGTAACGCGGGCGTAATATTTTCAGTGACCTCTATCCCCCGAGCTTGCGCTTGCAGCGCCATGCTTTCGCGCCTGCCCGAAGTGCGCACACGTTCCCGTTCAGCCTGAGTTTGCATCTCCTGCGCCAAGCGCAGAAATCCAGCATGATCGGCCCGCATATCAAAAAAAACGCAAAATTGATCTATTCCCGCCGCATCCTGCTTTATCAGCGGATCCTGGGAAAATAAAAACCGCAGCTTGAGCACATAATCATCGATATCAGCTATGCTTGCGTCCTTGGTGGTGACAACGAGGTCCTCATTCCACATGCGAAACAGCTTGCCCTCAAACTTGCGCAATAATGGTTCAAGTGTATTGATGGCTATGCGGAGATGATGCTCGCGGCGGTTTGCCGCGCCTAGATGCGAAAGCCTCACATGCGCCGCCCGCCGCCCGTCGCGGTGCTGTGCTAAGCGCTCAGCGTAGTCTAGTAACGCTGCCTCATGGCTGGGCGACTGGCCCGGTGGGCGCTCACGCGAAGCTAGGTTTGCGGACATCGGATGGGTTAGCCTCAATAGCTCATTTGCAGGCCATGTTGATCTATTGTTGATTGCCATATGGTTAAAATTCCCCGGATTTTGAAAAAAGATAGAAATTGGTTAACTTAAATGACTATATTCAGCGGCTCATGAAACGCTGGCCCATCCATAGAAGAAAGCCTCCCGCCGCCTATGTCCCGCCGGGCAAGAGAATCTACGCCATTGGCGACATTCATGGCTGTGCTGGCCTGCTTGAGCGCCTGCATGAAATGATCGCACAAGATGCGGCTGCGCGGGGGCCCGCTCACAACCAGCTTATATATCTTGGCGATTATGTTGATCGCGGCGCGGATAGCCGTAAAGTGCTTGCGCTTGCCGGCGGTGAAACGCCGCATGGGTTTGAAAAACTGCATTTGATTGGGAATCACGAAGCCCTAATGCTCGACTTTCTGGATAATCCAGCAGGCGGCGCTAACTGGCTTAGCTGGGGTGGCGCCGAGGCGCTTCGTAGCTTCGGGGTTGAACCGCCCTCTGAATTTTCAACGCCGGAGCACATGATAGAAGCCGCAGCCCAATTGCGTGACGCCCTAACGCCGCAAGAAATGCTGTTCCTGACCGGCTTGCGGCGCTATCACCGGGTGGGCCACTATTTTTTTACCCATGCAGGCGTGATGCCAGGGGTTCCACTTGAAGAACAGGATCAGAATGATCTGATCTGGATTCGCGGGCCTTTCCTTGATAGTGAAAAAAACTTCGGCGCCGTGGTAGTGCATGGCCACTCTGTCCGGCGCGAGGTAGAGATGAAACCAAACCGGATCGGTATCGATACAGGCGCCTTTGCCACTGGCAAACTCACCTGCCTTGGGTTACAGGGTAAGGAACGCTGGCTGCTGCAAACCTGACCCCAGCACGCATTGCGCTAAGCGGGCGCACCGGATAAATACAGGCTGCACATGAGCGAACTCGGACAATTAGCACATCACCTACCCCGCTTTAAGGGCGTGCGCCTCGTTTGCGTGGGTGATGTGATGCTCGACCGCTTTATCTATGGGGAAGTTGAGCGTATTTCTCCGGAGGCGCCAATTCCGGTGGTGCGTGTGCAGCGTGAAGTATCGATGCTGGGCGGCGCGGGCAATGTGGTCCGCAATGCCGTAGCGCTTGGGGCGAATGTTTCCCTGATTGCGGTAATTGGCGACGATGAGGCAGGGCATGAAACAATCCGCCAGCTAGGCGCCCTAGAGCGGGTTTATAGCGGCCTGGTGGTCGTACCCGGTCGCCAAACCACGACAAAAGCCCGGTATTTGGTTGGCGCCCAGCAGATGCTGCGTGCGGATCGCGAAACCACCGGGCCGCTTGACGCCCGCACCAGAGAGCAAATCCTCGACACTTTCGAGGCTGAATTGAAGGATGCAGCGCTAGTCATCCTGTCTGATTACGCCAAAGGGGTGCTCGATCCTGGCATGCTCAAGCAAATCATCTCGATGAGCAAAGCAGCAGGTAAAGCCATCATCGCCGATCCAAAAAGCGCCGACTTTTCCCGTTATGCTGGCGTCGGGGTGTTGACCCCAAATACCAGCGAGCTGGCGGGCGCAATGGGGCTGCCTTGCCGCAATGACGCCGAGATCGAAGCCGCCAGCTTTATCGCACATGCGCAAACCGGCAGCGCCATTCTTACCACGCGGGCGCAACACGGCATGAGCTTGATTGAGGCTGGCAAACCGCCATTGCATCTAAAAGCCCGCGCGCCGGAAGTGTTTGATGAATCAGGTGCGGGCGATACCTGCCTTGCAACCCTTGGCGTGGCGCTGGCGGCAGGCGCCACGCTTGCCGAAGCAGCCCAGCTAGCCAATGCAAGCGCCGGGCTTGCCGTCTCGAAAGCGGGAACCGCCGTTGTCTATCTCGATGATCTCGCCGACGTTTTACATGCCGCCGATCTGCACGGCGCTGAAGCAAAAATATGCAATCTGCCGCGCGCAATGGAGATCACCGCCAAATGGCGCGCACGCGGAAAAAAAATTGGTTTCACCAATGGCTGTTTCGATCTGGTGCATCCTGGCCATGTATCGCTTTTGCGCCAGGCCCGCGAGGCCTGTGACCATCTGATCGTTGGACTCAACACCGATGCATCCGTCAAACGGCTAAAAGGCGACAAACGCCCGGTGCAGAGCGAAATGGCGCGGGCCATTGTGCTTGCCTCATTAGCGCCCGTCGATATGGTGGTGCTATTTGACGGCGACACCCCAATCAACCTCATCGAAGCCCTACGCCCCGACGTTCTGGTAAAGGGCGCTGATTACACGGTCGAACAAGTGATCGGGTTTGAAATCGTGCAATCCTATGGCGGCCGTATTCTTTTGGCCAAGCTTGAAGACGGCTTCTCAACGACCAGCACTATAGCGCGAATGGCGAGATAGCTACCTCCCCCCGGGATCGGCCTGCCTGTCCCAGGGACAAGCGAGACGGAGTGACAACATGATCATCGTTACCGGAGGAGCCGGGTTCATCGGTTCTAATATCGTTGCCGCGCTGGCGAAAAGCGGCCGGCGCGAAATCGTTGTCTGCGACTGGTTTGGCGTGTCAGACAAATGGCGTAATATCGCGCACCACGAAATTCACGACATCATCCGCCTGGAAGGGCTATTCGATTATCTCGAACATAACCGGCTTCGCATCGAAAGCGTTATTCACATGGGAGCGATCTCAAGCACCACCGAGCGTGACGTGGACAAGATCGTTGCGGCCAATTTCCGGTTGTCCACCGATTTGTGGAACTGGTGCACAAAATCCGGCACGCCATATATCTATGCCTCAAGCGCCGCCACCTATGGCGATGGCAGCGCCGGGTTTAGCGATGAGTGCACGCCCGCTGCGCTGGAGAAACTGCGCCCGCTTAACGCCTATGGATGGAGCAAGCATGCATTTGACCGGCGCGCCGCGCGCCAGATTGCCGATGGCCGTCCGGCGCCTCTGGCCTGGGCAGGCCTAAAATTTTTCAATGTTTATGGGCCGAATGAATATCACAAAGACGAAATGCGTTCTGTCGCCTGCCAGATCGTTGACACTGTTCGCAAGGGCGAAACGGTTAAACTTTTCAAATCACATCATCCCGATTACCCAGATGGCGGACAGTTGCGCGATTTCGTCTCGGTGAAAGATTGCGCCGGCCTGGTTGTGTGGCTGCTTGAGCAAGGAAGTTACAAAGGCATTTTTAATGTCGGCACCGGCAAGGCGCGCAGTTTTTCTGATCTTGCGAAAGCGGTGTTTGCTGCGATGAATGTGACGCCGCGCATCGAATATGTGGATACGCCTCCAGAAATCCGCAGTAATTACCAGTATTTTACCCAGGCCGACATATCGCGGCTGCGCCAGATTGGTTATAATCGTCCGTTAACGGAACTTGAAGATGGCGTCACGGATTATGTGCAGAATTACTTGCTGGCAAGTGACCCTTATATATGAGATGCGGGGGCGGGTTTTTGCGGCTCGCTTAACTCTAGACCATTTCCTGATCGGATTGAATCAATCCGATCAGGATAAAAATGGTCTAACACATTCACTTAGAGCCTTTCTTATCCGGTCAGGTTGGTTCAACCTGACCGGGTAAGAAAGGCTCTATGACAGGAGCTAGGAGTATGTCTCGCAGTAAACGTCCCGCTACGGACAATGTCCTGATTGATCTTGGATTTTCTGACGCTGAGGAACTAACGGCCAAGGCGCTTCTGGCAGTTAAAATCAACGCTATTATTGATCGCCGCAGTCTTAGCCAGAACAAGGCGGCGGCGCTGCTGGGCATACCGCAACCAAAAGTATCAGCAATCAGAAACTACAGACTGAGGGGAATTTCGCTTGAGCGTTTGATGCAGGCGCTAACCGCGTTAGGCCAGAATGTGGAAATCATCGTTCGCCCGTGTAAAAGCCGTTCACCAGCGCGCATCGACGTTGCCGCATAATTGCTGTAATAGATACGCTTAACCAAATGCCGGCTTAGCTCAGTTGGTAGAGCACCTGATTTGTAATCAGGGGGTCGCGGGTTCGATTCCTGCAGCCGGCACCAACCACATTCGGTCTGACTCGCAGCGACATTTCCGCCCATGGCCTCTAGAGCAATCTGCATTAAGTTCGAGCCATGAGGCTCGAACTTAATAAAGAAAATTGCTCTAGATTTTAATGTGTTAGAGCAGCTTTCCGCGGTTAAGTGGGGGCACTTCGTTACTCCACTTAATCGCGGGCTGCTCTAAAACGAATTGAGCGGAAGTTTCAGATAGGCGATGCCGTTATTTTCCGGCGGCGGCATTTGGCCGGCGCGCATATTCACCTGCACCGAAGGCAGGATCAGGCGCGGCATGTCGAGGGTCTTATCGCGGGCTGTGCGCATGGCGGTAAATTCATCTTCGCCGATCCCGTCATGCAGATGCACATTGTTGGCCCGCTGTTCCGCAATGGTGGTTTCACACTGAAAATAATCACGTCCCGGCGCCTTGTAATCATGGCACAGGAACAGGCGCCTATGCGCGGGTATTTCGAACAGTTTTTGAATCGAGCGATAAAGCTGCCGCGCATCGCCGCCTGGGAAGTCGCAACGCGCCGTGCCATAGTCGGGCATGAACAAGGTGTCGCCAACAAATACGGCGTCGCCGATCACATAGCTCATGCAGGCAGGCGTGTGTCCTGGCGTATACATAGCACGCGCCTGTATTCCGCCAACCATGAATAGTTCTTCATCCGTGAACAGTTGATCGAACTGCCGTCCGTCACGGGCAAACTCCGGCCCGCAATTGAACAGTTTGCCAAAGACTTCCTGAACGATGCTGACCCTGGCGCCAATAGCCAGCCTGCCGCCCAGTTGCTGCTGCAAATAAGCGGCCGCCGAAAGATGATCCGCATGCACATGGGTTTCCAATATCCAGTCCACGCGCAGCCCCAGGCCGCGCACATGGGCGATGATCTTGTCTGCGCAGGCATGCGATACCCTGCCCGACGCCTGATTGAAATCCAGCACCGTATCGATCAGCGCGCAGCTCTTGCTTGCCGGATCCGCCGCCACATAACTGAATGTGAAGCTGTCCGTATCAAAAAACGCGGTGACTATTGGAATATTAGCTGTGCTCATCGTTGACCCCATGGCAAGGCTGCGGCCTCTATTTTTTACAGATTAGTCATGTAATATCAAGCCTGACCCTCAAGCTCCCCCATGGACATCTGGCACGGGGACTGAAATGATGCGGCATCCGATCTTGGATTGCCAAAAACAGCAGGGAGAAAAAAATGGCGCTCACAATATATGGGATTCCGCAATCGCGCGCGCTGCGCGTCTTGTGGCTGGTGAAAGAGCTGGGCATCGATTTCAAGTTGGAGCCAGTGGACAACCAGGGCGGCTCGCGCAAGCCGGAGTTTCTGAAAATCAACCCCAACGGGCATGTTCCAGCCATCAACGATGACGGCCTGATCATGTGTGAATCCCTGGCCATCAATCTTTATCTTTCGAAAAAGTATGGCGGCAAGTTGCAGCCAAAAAATCAGGCGGACGAGGGCCGCGCCCTGCAATGGAGCTTTTGGGCGATGACCGAAACCGAGGGCGCTGCGCTCACCTTGCTGATGAAACGGATGAATCCGGCTATCACGGACGCCGAAGTGGCGGCGGCCAACACCAAACTGGCAGCAGCGATGAAGGTGCTGGATGGCGCGCTGGCCGGCAAGGAATATCTGCTCGGCTCCGAGTTCAGCATCGCCGATCTTAATGTCGCCGGCGTGCTGTCCTGGCTGCAAATGGCGAAGTTTGATCTGTCGGCCACGCCTAATGCGAGCGCATGGCTCGCCCGCTGCCTTGGCCGTCCGGCATTTGGCGAAGCGCGTAGCATTAAAGTCGCCGCTTAGGCATATTTCTTAAGCGCCGCGCGCACATCGGTTCCCGCCGCCGGTTCACCCCCGGCGGCGCGGATGGCGCGTACGCATTCATTCACTAAATCAACATTGGTAGCGCTTGATCCGGCGGGCGCGTCTTCCAGCCCGGTGCGCACATGGCCACCGCGCGCCACAATGGCGGGGATGAGCTTTGTAATATTGCCGCTCATGCTGGCCGCCATCCAGGGCGCGCCGGGCGCCTCCAGCTCCAGCAGTTTCAGATACGTATCAAGCGCCCATTCCTCAGGCGGCAGACCCAGGGTCAGGTTCTCTGCAAATCGGAAACTGTAAATCGGCATCGGCGCCTTGGGATAAGCGCGGTGCATGGCGGCGCCAAGCCGCACAAAGCCCGGCTCGAAACACGCATATTCCGCATGAAAGCCATATTGCTGCGACAGTTCCATGCCGCGCCGGATTTCCGCATCCGTATTCACATACACCACGCCGCGCCCGCGCAATTGCTTGGTCTTATTGTCATAACCATTCAGGTTGAGCGATCCTGGATCCACCACCGCCCATTCCAGCAGGCCGCGCCGGCCCAGTTCAGCGGCGCTTTGATAGCGGTCGCTCCATCCGGGATACAGATGGATCGGCATCGTGGGATAGACAACAGCGTCTGTTTTTGCCCTAATGCCCAGCAGAATGGCGGCATAAACATCCGGATCGTCATTTTGTTTTCCGGTAACCGCATCATGCGCATGCAGATGCAGAATCGATGCGCCAGCCTCAACGCATTTAATCCCGTCGGCGATCAGTTCCTCTGCGGTTACGGGCACATTGGGTTGCTGTTTGCGGGTTTGGGCGCCGTTTAACGCCACCTCGATCCAAACTTTTTTCGCCATGTCCTGCGTCTCCCCTATGTTTTATCACCCCTCAGCTTAGCCGTTTTGGGAAGCTTGTCGAGCCGCTTGCCGACAGCCGCTTGCCGCCAGTTCCCTTCCGGCCCGATATGCTCTAAACAATGCCCCATGCAGCGCCCCATCCAAACCTATGCCAATCCGGCCAGATTTTACGCCCTTGCCGCCAGGCTATCCCCATGGATGGCTGGCCTGACGGCTATTCTGCTTGGCCTTGGGGCGTATCTTGGCCTGGTGGTGGCGCCCGCCGATTATCAGCAGGGCGAAACCGTGCGAATTATGTTTGTGCATGTGCCGGCCGCCTGGATGGCGATGTTCTGTTATGGGGTGATGGCCCTGTCCAGCGCCGCCGGCCTGATCTGGAAGCACCCGCTAGCCCACCTGTGCGCTAAGGCGAGCGCGCCCATCGGCGCGGTATTTACACTTATCGCACTCATTACCGGATCACTATGGGGCAAACCCATGTGGGGCGCGTGGTGGGTATGGGATGCGCGGCTGACATCCGTGCTGATTATGTTTTTTCTTTATCTTGGTTATATCGCGCTGTGGTACGCCATTGATGAGCCGGTGCGCGCGGCAAAGGCGGCGGCGATAATTGCGCTGGCGGGCGCTGTGAATATCCCGGTGATCAAATTTTCCGTCGATTGGTGGAATACCCTGCATCAACCGGCAAGTGTTGTACGCCTTGATGGCCCATCCATTCATGGTTCGATCCTGCTGCCGCTGCTGCTGATGGGGGCCGGGTTCACCCTATTGTATATCTGGCTGTTGCTGATCCGCATGCGCAGCGAAATATTGGAGCGCCGGGTGCGTACTTTGCGTATCAACCGCACCCACGCCAGCCGGCCGCAGGCGCAATTATGATGGAATTTTTCGCCATGGGCGGGTATGGCGCCTTTGTCTGGTCCGCCTGGGGCGCGGCGTTTGTACTGCTGCTGGCGCTGGCGGCGGCCAGTATATCTTCGCTTCGCCACAAGCGGCAGCTATTGGCGAAACTGGAAGACATCCCCCAATGACCCGCAAACAGCGCCGTCTGCTGACGATCACTGCCGCCATGATTTTACTTGGCGCGGCGGCGGCGCTGGTGCTGTTTGCGCTGCGCGACACCCTGGTGTTTTTCTATACGCCCTCGGAACTGGCCAGCAAGCAATTGCCGCCCGGGCGTACTTTCCGCATTGGCGGTCTGGTGAGCGAGGGTTCGGTGCGGCGCAGCGCTGATGGAGTCAGCGTGACGTTCAGCGTCACCGATTTGACGGCAAGCCTGCCGGTGCGTTACCGGGGTCTGTTGCCGGATATGTTCCGGGAGGGGCAGGGCGTGGTGGCGGAGGGCGCGCTGGGTGAAGATGGCGTATTTACCGCCACCCAGGTGCTGGCCAAGCACGATGAAAACTACATGCCGGCCGAGGTTGCCGAGGCGTTGAAAAAATCCGGCCAATGGAAGGGTGGCGCAATGGAAAAAGCAAAATGATCGCTGAACTGGGCCATTTCGCCCTGACGCTGGCGTTGATGCTGGCGCTGGCGCAGGCTATTGCGCCATTGATTGGCGCTGCGCGCGGTGAAGCGCGGCTGATGGCGGTGGCGCGCCCAGCCGCGCTTGGCCAGTTAATATTTTTACTTATTGCATTCGCCGCACTTACCTACAGCTTTGTGGTGTCGGATTTCTCGCTTAGCGTGGTGGCCACCAATTCGCACACCGCCAAGCCAATGCTGTACAAGATCGCGGGCGTATGGGGAAATCACGAAGGCAGCCTGTTGCTCTGGGTGGTGATTTTGGCGCTGTTCGGCGCGGCGGTGGCGCTATTTGGCGGCAATCTGCCGCAGGCGTTACAGGCACGGGTGCTGAGCGTGCAGGCGATGATAGCGGTCGGTTTTCTGCTGTTCACCCTGCTGACTTCCAATCCGTTCGCGCGGCTGATCCCGCCGCCGCTTGAAGGCAATGGCTTAAATCCGCTGTTGCAGGATCCAGGCCTCGCCTTTCATCCGCCGTTTCTTTATCTGGGATATGTCGGTTTTTCGATGGCGTTTTCGTTTGCGGTCGCCGCGCTGATCGAGGGCCGCGTGGACGCCGCATGGGCGCGCTGGGTGCGGCCATGGACTTTGGCCGCCTGGTGCTTTCTCACTATCGGCATCGCCATGGGTTCCTGGTGGGCGTATTACGAACTTGGCTGGGGCGGCTGGTGGTTTTGGGATCCGGTCGAGAACGCCTCGTTCATGCCCTGGCTGGCGGGCACCGCATTGCTGCATTCAGCGATTGTGGTCGAGCGGCGCGACGCGCTTAAAAGCTGGACCATATTGCTGGCGATACTGACATTTTCACTGAGCCTGCTTGGCACATTTATTGTGCGTTCCGGGGTGCTCACGTCAGTGCATGCGTTCGCCACCGATCCAGCGCGGGGGGTATATATTCTGGCGTTTCTATGCCTGGTGGTTGGCGGTTCATTGATGCTCTACGCCGTGCGCGCGCCAGTCATGAAGGGTGGCGGGCTGTTCGCGCCGATCAGCCGGGAAGCGGCGCTGGTGCTGAATAACTGGCTGTTGGCGACGGCCTGCGCCACGGTGTTGCTTGGCACCCTATACCCGCTGTTTGTGGATGCAATCAGCGGCGGTGAGACCAAACTAACGGTTGGCCCGCCTTATTATAATGCAACCTTTGCGCCGCTGATGATTCCACTGCTGCTACTGATGCCGCTTGGGCCATTGATGGCGTGGAAGCGTGGCGATTTGCCGGGCGTGCTTGCCCGGCTGCGCTTTGCTTTTGGGCTGGCTGTGATGGGTACGCTCGCTGCCTGGTACGTGATGCGCGGCGGGCCGGTGCTTGCGGCGTTTGGCATTGGCCTTGGCGTATGGATGATCGGCGGCGCGCTTACCGATGGCGCTGAGCGGGTGAAGCTGTTCCGGGCCTCTGCCCGCATTAGCTGGGAACGCGCCAAGGGCGTGCCCCGCGCCAGTTGGGGCGCGATGATGGCGCATGGGGGCATGGGTATTGTGGTGCTCGGCATCACCGCCAGCACCGCCTGGACGACCGAAAAAATCACCCTGATGCGGCCAGGCGAAAGCGTCACGGTTGGGGCGTATACATACCGCTTTGACGGCGCCGAACAGGCGCCTGGACCCAATTACATGGCGCTTCGCGGACATTTCGAAGTCACCCGAAACGGCGAACACTTTGTGTCTCTATCGCCTGAGTCCCGCACTTATCCCACGCCGCCGATGGATACGACCGAGGCGGCGATTTATCCCACACTGGCCGGTGATCTGTTTGCCGTGATCGGCGACCCGCTGGGCGAAAACCAGTGGTCAACCCGGCTGTATTTTAGGCCGCTGCAAGCATGGATATGGGCAGGCGTAATTCTGATGGCGCTGGGCGGCGCAATCAGTCTTTCCGACAGGCGGCACCGGGTAGGCGCACCACGCCGCGCTGCGCCTGTTTCTAGCCCCCCGATCTCTATTGCAGGCCAAGTGGCTATCTCACCATGACCTGGCGCAGCCTGATACCGCTCGGCCTGTTCATTGTACTGTGCATCGCTCTGTTCGTTGGCCTTGGGCTTAACCCGCGCCTTATTCCCTCTGCGCTGATCGGACAACAGGCGCCAACAGCGGATTTACCGCCATTGCCGGGTAAGGAGCCGGGCCTTATTGCCGCCGATCTGGCCAAAGGCCAGGTTACCCTGGTCAATGTGTGGGCGTCCTGGTGCGGCCCATGCCGGGCCGAGCATCCGCAATTGATGCAATTGGCGCAAATGGGCGGTGTTCGCATGATCGGCATCAACCATAAGGACACAGAGGCGAATGCGCTAAAATTCTTGGCCGGGCTTGGCGATCCTTATCACGCCGTGGGGGTGGACCAGATGGGGCGGGTGTCGATCGAATGGGGCGTCTATGGGATACCGGAAACCTTCATTGTCGATGGCGCGGGGCGGATTGTACTCAAACATGTAGGGCCGATGTATCCGGAGGATTTAACCGGAAAAATTCTTCCCGCCATTCAGCGCGCGAAACAATGAAACGGCTATTATCTGTTCTCGCAACTGTGTTCTTGCTGGCTTCCAGCAATCCGGCTGGCGCTATTGCAGTCGACGCCAACGCCCTGCCGGACGCCAGCCAGGAGGCCCGCGCCCGTTTGATTATGAACGGTTTGCGCTGCCTGGTGTGTCAGAATCAGTCGATCGAAATTTCCGATGCGTCCCTTGCCCGCGATCTGCGGCAAATTGTCCGTGATCGCGTGGCGGACGGTGACGATGACGACCAGGTGCGCGCCTATGTGGTGGCGCGCTATGGGGATTGGGTGCTGATGCGCCCGCCGTTCAGGGCCGCGACCTGGCTATTATGGCTTGGGCCGGGCGTACTGCTGGCAATTGGCGGCGCAGCCATATGGTCAAGCAACCGGCAAAGGAGACAAGCACCTGATCCCGCACCGCTTTCCGCCGCCGAACAGATGCAGTTGCGCCAGCTCGATTAACCAAAGACTTTAACGATTGAGAAAGCCCCGCTGCCTATATTCACCGCTATTCAATGTTGTTACGGGATAAAGTGGCGAGATGGCGGCGGTACATCCATCCAGTTTAATTGGGGCGCAGGCCTATGCGGCGCAATTGCGCAGTCAATATTCCCAGGAGGAAGCCCGGCGCGCGTTTTCCCCTGACGCCAATCCCGTTAGCACAACAGCGCGTGAACGTGCTTCCTCTGCCCCAAAAGATATTGGGGCGCGCAATGACGGGCGCTTGCCGCGTCAAGCTTCCAAGACGGGCAGTCTTGAAGATGCGAAAAGGCCAAATTCCGTTGTAAACCCCACTATTGGTGAAATTGCAACAAAACCCAACCCGCCCGCCCGCCCGCTCTATTCAGCCGCTCACCGCGAAGCGCCTAACCCGAACGCCCGGCTGCGTATTACGCCGCCGGGCAGCCATCTGAACATTATTGTTTAGAGCCTTTCCCGGTCAGGTTGAAGCAACCTGACCGGACAAGAAAGGCTCTCATTGAATGTGTTATACCATTTTTATCCTGATCGGATTGAATCAATCCGATCAAGAAATGGTCTAGCGGGAGTTTTTCCGCTTTGCTGAATCGCCGCTGAGAATGCGCAAGGCGTCGAGAAAGGCCGCCCGCTTGCTCACGGGTAGCGGCGCGATGGTGCGGGTCTCGGCCTTGCGTATTTTTGCCGCCGCCGCTGCTAACGCCCGCCGTCCGCTGGCGGTCAATTTCACCGCATTGGCGCGCGCGTCATCCTTGGTTCTCTCGCGGCTTAACATTCCTGCTTCGAGCATGCGTGCAATCATTTCGGCCAGCGTGCTGCGGTCGATGCCGGTGGCGCTCACTAAATCAGACTGATTTTGCCCTTCATAGGTTAAAACGGCGGTGAGCAGCACATATTGACGCGGCGTTAATCCCCCCGCCCCAACTTCTTGGGTATAGATATTCATTGCCCGCTGTTCAGCGCGGCGCAACAAATGCCCTGTAGAGCTTGTCAACACGGGTACAGGCGCCGACCGCTTAACACCTGCCGTGCATTTCGCCGTTGTTTTGGATGCAGTTTTTTTTGATTTTGTTGCAGTCGTCATGGTGATGTGCGCCCCCGCTTTATTTTATCCGTAGACGTTGTTTAACGTCATGCCAACTGTAACACAATAACCGGCGAGATTGTCTCTTCTTATCCGGCCATATCCTGCTCATTCGACCGCGCAGCATAAATTTAATCCTGCGGCTGGCGCAATGGAAAAACTCCAAACACCATCCTAAGAAGCATTCTAGACCTTTGCCCAAACTCTGTGCAAAATTGCGCCATGAGCAAACCCCCGCCCCATCCCCCATCCCCCGGCATTGATTTCGCACTGCGCAAGCCTGACGGCGATGACAAGGATCGTCTTGTTTGTAACGGATGTGGGTTTGTGAACTATGTAAACCCGAAAATCGTCGTCGGCGCGGTGACTGAATGGGAGGGGAAAATTCTGATGTGCCGGCGCGCCATTGAACCGCGTCGGGGGTTTTGGACCTTGCCCGCAGGTTTCATGGAGGAAGGCGAAACAACCGAGCAGGGCGCGCAGCGCGAGGCGCGTGAGGAGGCCAACGCCGAACTCGAAATTCTGTCGCTGCTTGCGGTGTACAACATTCCGCGCATCAGCCAGGTGCAATTAATTTACAAGGCGCGGCTGCGCTCACCAGAAGTCAGCGCTGGGGTGGAAAGCCTGGAGGTGGCGTTTTTCGACTGGGATGACATTCCCTGGGGTGAGATCGCCTTCCCAAGCGTTATTTGGGCGCTTAATCATTACCGGCAAGTACGCGGTGTGGCGTCATTTGCCCCATTCGTTAATCCTGAGGGCGAAAACGGTAACTTCCCTACACCCCGCTGATGCGCTAGCCTGTCGGAAGAAGAAGGGTTCTACTCATCCATACAGGGAGGCGGCAATGGCCACTAACGAACAAATCGTCAACAATTTTATTGACGCCTGGGGTCGGCTCAACGCCGAAGAACTGGCGGGCTTTTTTACCGAGGACGCCGTCTATCACAATATTCCCATGCGTCCGGCAATAGGCATCGCCAGTGTGCGCAAGGTGCTTGGGGCCATGATGCGCGATATGACCGGCGTCAAATTTGAAGTCCGCTATCAGGCGGCGGCGGGCAATATCGTTATGAATGAGCGCATTGATCATATCACGAATAAAGACGGCAAGAAAATCTCGCTGCCGGTAGCCGGTGTGTTCGAACTGGAAAATGGCAAGATCAAAGCCTGGCGTGACTATTTCGATATGGCGATGTTTAATAGCGCCGCCGCCGCCTGATACTTCAAGGCGCGCAAAATCCGGGCCGCTCTTACACAAGCAGCCCGGAATTTGTTAGAGTAACAGAGGTCAGGCCGCCTTGCCCTCGATGATGCTATGATCATTCGCACCGGTCAGAATTTCGATACGGCGCGGCTTCATCGCCTCGGGAATCTCACGCGCCAGATCAAGATTAAGCAAGCCATGTTTCAACTCGGCGCTGACGATCTTGACATGATCGGCTAATTGAAACTTCCGCTCAAAGGCGCGCGCGGCAATGCCGTGGTGCAGATATTTCTTTCCCTCGCCTTGCTCTGTTTCATGTTTGCCGGTGATGGTTAACATGTTACCGTTCACTTCGGCGCTTAAATCCTCATGCCCAAAGCCAGCCACCGCCATGGTAATGCGGTAGGCGTCATCGCCAAGCTTTTCAATGTTATAGGGCGGGTAAGCGGGAGTTTGCTCGTCCAGCCGGGTGGCGGTGTCGAGCATGGACGCAAGCCGGTCAAAACCGACGGTGGAACGGAAAAGCGGGGAAAAATCAAGTGTACGCATAGGACACATCCTCCTGAAGAAGCGACATGTGATCACCGGTTCGCCTTATGGCCAAACCGTTCACGCGCCAGCCCATGATGGGCGCTGACCTGGAAGATGTAGGATCGAACAGCCAGATTTCAAGCCCCGCCGCGCATTGGGCCGCATTAGAGCAGCCCGCGATTAAGTGGAGTCACTTCGCGACTCCACTTAATCGCGGAAAGCTGCTCTAACACATTAAAATCTAGAGCAATTTTCTTTATTAAGTTCGAGCCTCATGACTCGAACTTAATGCAGATTGCTCTAGTTAAGGCGTGAAACTGGATCGCCCATGCGGATTTGGCCGGCCTGAATGACCGAGGCGTAAACACCGAAATTATGTTTCCAATCGCGCACCAGACAGCGCATTATTTCCGGCGCTTTTGGAAGCGCGCCTTGCGTATGGGTGGTCATGGAACAGCGTGGGACAAGTACATCGCCGGTTAGCACGGCAGCCCCAATTTTTATCCGCACGCCAACAAGATCATCTGCTGACAACGGGTTTTCCAGATCATTCAGCACAATATTGGGACGGAACCGCATCGCATCCACCCCCGCGCCTGGCAGAGAATTATGTAATTGCTTCAATTCGGACGCCAGAATGATATGTATCGCCGCCGCATCGAAATAGGTGCCTGGCAAGGTGGCGTTCAGCATCGCTTCGCGCGGCATTTTCGAGAAATCCGGAAACGGCTCATCCGCCAGTAGCCCCAGCACCTCTCTTGCATCAGAGGCCGCGTTTGCGGGCACGGTTTTCGATCGCGCAAAATGCGCCTTATCGGATGCGGGCCGTAAAGCGGACAGCAAAAGCCGCCTGCCGGTATACTTTGAGATGATCGCGCTGCAATCCGGCGTGTCAGTATGGATGATTTCACCTGTGGGAAGCGATAATTTTGCGCGCGGCGAGGCGCTATCATCCAGCAAGGTTGCGGCAATTTGCAACAGCAATGGGCTTCGTTTGGCGCTGGTGATCTCATCCCGCGCAATATCGCGAAACGCCCAGAGACGGTCACCGGCCACCCCTGATGCGTTCAGATGCGCATCGTTCAACGCCTCGCCGCGCAGCGATTTAACCGGATAGCGGAACAGCCCGCCAATCGCGCCCAACGTGTCTTTCTGCACCATAGGCTGATCCTTTATATGCCGAAGTTTACGGCATCCCCACCTCCTGCTTGGTTCGGCAAGCAAAAAGTGTAACCTATGTGTCCGGTACGTTCTGTTACCTATGTGTCGGGCCACTCAGACATGGGCAAACCTAAAATCATCGCGCGCTAGCCCTGGGCCAGCCTTTTCATCGGGGATGTAGACGCCAGGTGATCCACTTCCAACACTTTTGAAATTAGATAGTTCCGGACTGCAGTCTCAGTTCCCATAAGAATGCCAATCAGCATATAATAATACTCAAACAGCCCATGATTTTTTAAGAGCCCACCCACAAAATACCCGATAAATGTCAGTTGAGCATAGTACCCCAGATCATACGCCCATCTCAAATCCACAATGCCCCGGGACAGGCGGCGGATCCGGAATGTAAGCGCAAATGCATAAAAGGCAATGAGCAGCCACATTGCAAATCCGGGAAAACCCATCTCCCCCAATACTTCAAGATAGCTGTTGTGAGAGGCTATTTTGAATATCCGCTCATAAAGTCCGGCGCCGCCGCCAAACACCGGGTGCGCCTGCACATATTCCCAACCCAATTTCCATACCTCTGTACGGCTTACAAACGAGGCATTTCCTTCTGCGGTCTCGATGGTTTGCATGCGGCTGAAAAACATGCCGGGCGCCTATCTCAGATAGGCGTGAACCGGAGCGGCCCGTGCGGGAGCTACATAAATGCGGCTCACATAGTTAGCGAGACACATAGTTATAGCGATCACGTAATAGGAGCTGGACTGGAACGCAATTCCAATAAAATTGGAGCCTGCAAGATATACAATATGCATGATGAACAGCGTCTTTAAAAGTTCATGCAGAGATAGCTGGCTTTCATCGTTTCCGGTTAATTTAATCATTCGCCGCAGCGATGCAAGCGTGGATAAATGTATGATCGCAAATAATATGATGCCGGCATAGCCATGCTCGCCCAGCACTTCGATGAATGAATTATGATAGGCGCGCCCGGCAATATTTATGTCAAAATAAACCCCACTTTGGTCGCGATAGGCGCCAAATCCGCCGCCCCATGGATGTTGTGAAACATAGTCTATCGTGCCGGCCCATACGGCAATTCGCGTCATGGCCGAGTAATCGCTCTCAAAAGTCTGGATCGTATTCATGCGCCCGAACCATGAATCGGGTGCGATGAACAAAAATGGAATGGTGAACAAGAATGCGAACAGAATATATTGAAATTTTTTGCGCGACTGAAAAAACCTGATTAAGCCGAATACACCCAGCGCCACCAGGCCAGTTCGCGCGAAAGTATTTAAAATTGCAAGCGGGCACAGCAAAGCGATGCCATAAAACAGGGGGCGGCGAATTAGCGGGTTCGTAAAAATGACTGAATATTTGGCAAAATACAGATTAAGCGGGATCAGCATGGCGCAGACCAGCGCGATGGTGCTGGTTTCATTCAGCCCTGAATTTCCCGCGTCTCCCATATTATAGACGGCTTGGCCCAGCACAAACTTGACTGCGCGCGGCAGAAAATAATTCAACAGCGAGAAATTAAACACCAACAGCACTGCTTCTATTTGCACGCGCGTGCGGAAAAATAGCGGCATCAGGCTCGCAAACAAAAGCACCTTGATCGCGCTCTCCCATTTGTGCCAGGCCGCGTCCGGCAATACGGCCCAGAATGTTGTGAAGGTTACCCACAGGGCAAACAAAATAAGGCAGAACATGGTGATGTTCAGTTTCGGCGGATATTTTCTGTCCGTTAAAAAATACAAAATGAACGCGAAGGATGCGGTGATCATCGACAGCGGCATCGTGCGGATAAAGCCGTAACCGGATTTTTGCGGATCCGCGATGTCGGCCCACACATAGGCCAAAGCGGCGATGAAAGGCGCCTGGAATGAAAGAACTATAAAACAGCCCAGGACAAATAACAGAAATAATGCTGTCATTGGCCTGTACGCTTTATCACAGTGTCATTCCCGTTCACCGGCGATCCGGCGGGGGGGAAGTCAAAATATCCCACCCCTTTTGCACGGAAAAAAACATACGCCCGGTAAATGACATAGAGAATGAGAAGCTGAGGTATTAATACTGTTCCTATCGTAATCATTTTATCCCGCCTGCCCCCTTAACTCCGGGCTGCCGTGCCAATTCGACAACCCGCTTCGCATTGTTGGCCCAGCTAAGGCCCTGCGTTCCGATCGCGGCTTTTGCCTGCGCGGCGATATGCTGACGTAACGGCGCATCCGCGATGAGACGCAGGATCGCCGACGCAAAAGCATTCCTGTCTTTGGGGTCGAATAACACGGCATTTTCTCCGTCCATTAGAATCTCGCGTATATTTGGCATGTCCGGCGCTACAATAGCCCGGCCAAGCGCCATATATTCAAATAATTTCAGCGGCGAGGCATATTCGGTAACGCCTGGAATAAGCGCAATATCAAACGCCGACACATAGTTGGCAACTTCATCGCGCCCGACGACTCCACTAACCGTCACCCGGTTGCTTACTGCCAATTCAGACGCCATTTGCTCGATTTCCCGCCGTGCGGGGCCATCGCCGACGATCAGCAGATGAAGATTATGTTTTTCACCCTCACGCGCAATAAGTTCGATGACTAGGTCAAGCGCGTTCCAGCTTCGCACAAATCCTGTAAAACCTAATACCAGCCGGCCATCCAGGCCCAGAAGCTGTTTAGCCGCAGACAAGGTGAGGCTATCACTGAAACGGACCGGGTTGACGCCGTTGGGAATGACCTGGATGCGCTCATCTGGAACACCATAACGCCGCAGATATCCGGCCAGCACCCCGGTTACCGGCAGCACAAAATCGGCGCCGCGCCAGGTGACGCCCTGCGCAGCGGCGGCAAAGCGCCGCAATGACAGGCCGTCATGGGCCGCACGTTCCTCGAAAATCGGGCCGTTGACTTCAAGCAGCAAGGTCGCGCCGGTAAACCGCTTGAGCCAAATCCCGGCGAACATGAATAAATTATACCGTTCATATATAAAGTCCGGCCGATGTTTTTGATAAGCCCGGTACAGGCGTAAAAACGCCGGCGCGCTGTACGCCGCTTCAAGCATTTCATAAATCGCGCGCGGCAGAAGCCGTTTCAGCATGGCAATCAATCCGGCGTCCGCGCCGAATTCGGTTTGTTGACCGCCACGCGCGGGTCCGACCAGGATTACCTCATGGCCGGCTGAGCGCAACGCATCAATCATTTCATCCATGTGAACTGCCTGCCCATCGCGGCTGGCAATGCGGTGGTGGAACATTATTTTCATCAAAAAAAGCTACTCCCGCGCCGGCCGCGTATATATTAAAATGGTCTAACACATTAAATTAGAGCCATTTCTAATCTCGAAGAATCATGTGCTTCAATGACATCCGAACATGGTCGTGGCTTGCAGCGGTTTAATCCGGCTGCTGGAGCAGGTGATTCCCAGATTATCCCGTATACAAATATAAACCCCATGAAAGACAATAGAATCTTTCGAGTTAAAGCAGTATAAACATAGCGGATTTTTCGCTCCGGCTTTCAATATGGGAAACGGCTAAGCTTGGCAAAGGTCATTTTCGAGCATTTATCCCGCGATCTGGAATTAATGATCGGTGGCGCCCAGACCACTCCGCAGCGCGGTCGCATCACGCTGACGGCCGTCATTTGGCGGGATGGCGATTATATTTTGCAGGGAACGGGGCATTTATCCGGGCAAGAGCATAGTTTCTTGCTGTCACAGGTGCAGGAAATCATTGATCTGGAGAGCGGCGAGCAAGTTAACGTAAGCGAATTCCGCGCCGAACTGGAAGCCCATCCGCACATATAACATGCGTTGGATAAGCGCCAGGTCATGCAACTCTAGAGCCTTTCTTATCCGGTCTGGTTGGTTCAACCTGACCGGGAAAGGCTCTAATTGAATGTGTTAGACCATTTTTATCCTGATCGGAGTGATTCAATCCGATCAGGAAATGGTCTAGACAAATGGGGAAACAAAAAGCCGGACAGTGCGCCCGGCTTTTCGATGCAGTCTATAGTTGTGTGATTTAGATCACAGAACTTCAAACAGGCCGGCCGCGCCCATGCCGCCGCCAATGCACATGGTGACGACGACATTCTTGGCCTTGCGGCGCTTGCCTTCGATCAGGATGTGGCCGGTCAGGCGGCTGCCTGTCATGCCGAACGGGTGGCCGATGGAAATCGCGCCGCCATTGACGTTCAGCCTGTCGCCCGGAATGCCGAGCTTGTCCTTGCAATACAGCGCCTGGCTGGCGAAGGCCTCGTTCAGTTCCCACAGATCGATGTCCTCGATCTTGAGGCCGGTGCGTTGCAGCAGTTTGGGGATCGCGAAGATGGGGCCGATGCCCATTTCGTCGGGCGCGCAACCGCCCACCGCAAAGCCGCGAAAGCGGCCCAGTGGTTGCAGGCCGCGCCGTTCAGCTTCTTTCGCTTCCATCAGCACGCAGGCGCTTGCCCCATCGGAAAGCTGGCTGGCGTTACCCGCGGTGATGAAGTTGCCGGCGCCGCGCACCGGCTGCAACGCCGCCAGGCCCTCGGCCTTTGTTTCGGGGCGGTTGCAATCGTCACGGTCAACGATGGTTTCCTTCATGGTGACGGCGCCGGTTTCCTTGTCCTT